>CAZJWM010000032.1:0-19916 GCA_964549975.1 uncultured Bacteroides sp.
CGCGCGGCACGAGGTTACCGAAGGCGGGGTAGCGACGCTCCAAGTAGTAGTCGCGGTCGGCTTCGGGGATGTCGGAACCTTTGATTTGACCGGCTTGGAGTTTCTTGGCGTCTTCGATGTTTTTGGGCACCCAGATGCGGCCGTCGTTGCGGAGCGATTCCGACATCAGAGTGAGCTTGGACTGTTTGTCGCCGTGAACGGGGATGCAGGTGGGGTGGATTTGCACGTATGCGGGGTTGGCGAAGAATGCGCCCTTGCGATAGCATGCCATTGCTGCGGAGCAGTTGCTGCCCATGGCGTTGGTGCTCAGGAAGTAGGCGTTGCCATAGCCGCCGGTGGCGATAACCACTGCGTGAGCGGCAAAGCGTTCAAATTCGCCGGTGACGAGGTTTTTGGCGATGATGCCGCGAGCGCGACCGTCGATCATCACCACGTCGTGCATTTCGTAGCGGTTGAAGCTCTTCACCTTGCCCAGCTCAATCTGACGGTTGAGGCTGGAGTAGGCACCGAGCAGGAGCTGCTGACCGGTTTGGCCTTTGGCGTAGAATGTGCGGCTCACCTGAGCGCCACCGAATGAACGGTTGGCAAGCAGACCGCCGTATTCACGTGCGAAGGGCACACCCTGTGCAACGCATTGGTCGATGATGTTGTTGCTCACTTCGGCCAGACGATAAACGTTGGCTTCGCGGGCACGATAGTCACCGCCTTTCACGGTGTCGTAGAACAGGCGATAAACCGAGTCACCGTCGTTCTGATAGTTTTTGGCTGCATTGATACCGCCCTGGGCTGCGATGGAGTGAGCGCGACGGGGTGAATCTTGGATGCAGAAGTTGAGCACGTTGAAGCCCATTTCGGCCAGAGTGCTGGCGGCGCTGGCGCCTGCCAGACCGGTGCCAACCACGATGATGTCGAGCTTACGCTTGTTGGCGGGGTTGACGAGCTTCTGGTGAGCTTTGTAGTTGGTCCACTTTTCAGCAACGGGACCTTCGGGAATTTTTGATTCGGCGGCGGGGATGAAGTTGCCGTCGGCAGTTTTATTCAGTTCCATATCGTTATCTGTAAAAAAGTGGGATGATTAAATTTCGGGGGTGGGAGCTTCAGGCACGGTGGGCTTGTTGCCAATGGTGTAGAGAGCGCGAATGTTCTTCTGCATCTCATCTTGGAGTTCGCTGGCCTTGTTGTAGGCTTCCATAGCTTTGGGGTCTGACTGGATGGCCATCTGACCGGCTTGGTCCATGGAGCTTACGCCTTCGCGGTTGCAAGCTTCGTTGGCCAGGGTGATGAATTCGCTTTGAGCGTCGGCCAGAGCCTCTGAATAGTGTTCCTGAGCCATGTCAACATACTGGCTGATGAGAGCACCGTTGGTGAGGTAGTATTGCTGCTGAGCGCGAACGGTGAATACGATAGCTTGAACGGTGAAGATCAGCACAACGATGCTGGTCCAGTAGCAAGCCACTTTCTTCAGGCGGGGGAGCCATGTGGCGTTGTTCCAGCCGATGGTTTGGAACATCGACCAGAAGCCGTGGTTCATGTGGAACCAGAGAGCAACGAAGCCGATGATGTAAACGATGGGAGTCCAAATCTGCTCGAAGGCATATTGGATGAACAGGGTGCCGGCAGCTGCGGGCAGAGCCACGCCATCGGCGTTGGTGCTCATTGTGCCGAGGAGTTCCTGAGCTTGCATGCGATACCAGAACTGGCAGAGGTGAGCAATCAGGAATACCACTACTACGAGACCGAGCACGAGCATGTTGTTGCTCGACCATTCAACGGTCTTGGGGCGCTTGGCCACGTTGTAGCGATCGTTGCCGCGAGCCTTGCGGTTTTGCAGGGTAAGCACAATCGCATAAATGATGTGAATCACAAACAGTACGGCCAAGCCGATAGAAGCTATCAGCGCATACCAGTTGGCGCCAAGGAATTGACACACCTTGTTGTAGGCAACCGGGTTGCAAATGGCCACTGCATTCATCAGCACGTGAAACGTGACAAACAAGACAAGACAAATTCCGGTCAGAGCCATGACGAACTTCTTGCCTATGGATGAGTTAATTAACCACATGGTAGAGAATGTTGTTGGGAAAAGTTTATGTATAAAATTTATTTAGTTTGTTTGCATATTGCTCTAATGCTTGTGCAAAGGTAGTTCATTTCTTGCAATTTTGCAAACTTCAGAGCTTAAGTTTTGCTTTATGTGAAGCGTGTTGCGCCCAGTGTGAGTATGGAAATTTTCAGCGCAGGGTTGAGTTGCGTGAGGGCTTTGGCGCAGGCACGGAGTGTGGCTCCCGTTGTGATGATGTCGTCGACGAGCAGGACGTGGGTGGCGCCTTCGGCAGCTGAGCCTTTCACGGGGTAGTAGGCCGAAGCGGCGTTGGCTTGGCGCTGGGCGGCATTTCGTTTGGTTTGGGTGGAGTGGCGTCGGGCTTTCAGACTTGAGCCGATGGCTATGCCGGTGACGTCGGAAATGCCCATGGCAATCCAATACGATTGGTTGTAGCCGCGGCTGATGAGTTTGCTCATGCTCAGCGGCACCGGCTCAATCAAATCAATGCTGTCGAAAAAGCCTAACGGCTGCAGCTGTCGCGCGTATTCGCGGATGAGTTTGCGGCCCACAATCGGACGTGAGCGATATTTTGCCGTCTGAATCGGTTGGGCATATAGCGAACCGCGCTCATAGTGGAAATATGCTGCGGCGCGTTCTATTTTTGCCGGGCCGATGGTGCGCTCGTGGATGGAGTTGAAATCGGGATTTTGATGATAGTTAGTGAGAGGCAATTCGGCGCGGCAGCCAAGACACATCAGGTCTTCGCCCTCCACCAGGGGAGTGCCGCACACCTCACACAAGTTTGGGTAAATCGTGGAGAGCAGAGCTTTTGCCAGCCTACGAATCATGTCGCCAGAAATCTTCTTCGGGAATCATTTCAAAGATCAGGGAAGGCTCGTAGCCGCGACCGGCGGCAAATCGAGCGAGTTTGTCGCGGTCGGCTCTATCGAGTTTCTCGGGCAATTGGCGGGCTTTGGTGCGCAGGGCGGCTGCAAGATTTTCGTAGTAGACTTCTTCGTCAATCTCTTCGCTGAGGGCAGTTTCAATTTCGTCGGAGTTGAAACGCTTTAGTCGCAGGGCTTGGCGGATTTTCAGACGGCCCCAACGGTCGTACATATACTTCTGCCTGACGAAAGCGCGGATAAAGCGGTTGTCGTCGATGAAGCGGTCGGCAATCAGTCGGGCAATAATCCGCTCGGCATCGGCCGCACTCACGTTGTAGCGTCGAAGTTTCTCGGCAGCTTCGGTGGAGCATATTTCGCTCATGGAGCAAATATCCTGAAGTTTGGCCAGAGCTTGCTCGGGCGTCAATGACTTATTGCTTTTCATTTTGGTAGATGGCAAAGCGGATGCGGCCATATTGGTCGCGTTGGAGTTCGGCACCGGCATATTGGTCGGCACACAGTGGATTTATCTCAAAGAAGAGGCCGCCGTCGGCAGCAAGGTGGCCGTCGCGGGCAAATCGTATGGTGGGCGTGTAGAATCTAAGGGGGTCGTCGTCGGGAACAAATAGAGCCAAATCCGGGTCGTGGCCGATGACGTTGGCGGGGATTGACTCGCGTTCGCTTTCGAGCACATATGGCGGATTGCTGACCATCACGTCCCATTCACCGCCAATGGCGTCCAATTCCAAAATTGAGCCTTGGCGGAAATCAACGTTGGCCGAAAATTCCCGGGCATTGGCTTTGGCCACGGCGAGAGCTGCCTGGCTGACGTCGATGGCTGTGACGTGGGCAAAGGGTAGGGCGCGAGCCAAGGCTATGGCTATGCAGCCGGAGCCGGTGCCGAGGTCGAGCACGCGCAGGTCGCGTCGCGAGCCGTAGCGGTCGGTGATGATGTCTACCAAGGTCTCGGTCTCGGGGCGTGGGATTAGCACGTCGGGGGTGACGCGCAGCTCCATGCCGCAGAAGCGGGCGCGGCCGGTGATGTGCTGGATGGGTTCGCCGTCAAGCAGTCGGGCCACCCAGGTGCGTGCTTTTGCCTCGATGAAGTCGGGGATGGTGTAGTCGCCGCGCACCAGCAGCTGAGTGCGCGTCATCTGCAGGAGTTGCTCCATGATGATGCGCGCCAGAGCTTGAGCTTCGGCTGCATCGTAGGCCGCGGCAAGGGAGCGGCGCACTTCGGCTGAGAGTTGGTCGATGGTCATTGGTCTGCGCGTTTGCTCTAAAAACAAAGAAAGCCAACCTCGCGGAGGTCGGCAATTCTTTTGTCGCTGTTAGCTTGCGCTATTAAGCTTGGGGAGCTTCTTCAGTAGCGGGAGCTTCTTCGGTAGCAGCGGTTTCAGCAGCAGCGGTGGTGTCTGCTTCTTCAACGGCGGGAGCTTCTTCAACTACTTCGGTAGAGTCGGTAGCGGGAGCTTCTTCGGTGTTAGCTTCACCTTCCTTGGCGCCGCAAGAAACGAGAGCTACGGTAGCAGCTGCGGCAAGCATCAGAATGTACTTTTTCATTTTCTTAAGAGTTTGAAAATAATGAAACAATGATTGAATAATTTCGTTTTGAAAACGATGCAAAGTTACGTCGTTTTTTTGAATTAGCAAAAGTTTTTTAGCGTTTTTTTTGATTTTTTTTGCAGAAAATTTTAATCCGCTGATAATCAACGCACAAAAACCTTAAAAGATTTACCGTTTGCCACAACAATTGCAGCGCCGCGGGGAGAAACGATGGTTCCTTGACCCTGCGCGAGAGCAATTCCTTGGAGATTGTAGACCACTGCATCGTAGCCGGGAGTGACGTTCACGCAACCCACACCACCCTGCACGATGCAAGGATTTTTAGCAGTTGCGGAGCTGATGCCGGAGGTGTTGGCGTGGCCGGTCTTTGTGAAGAGGATTTGGCAACCGGTGTCGTCCAGACGATATTCGCCGGCGGTGGCGCTGCCATAGCCCCAGTTGTAGACGGCGTAGGATTGGCCGGATTTGGTTTGGTTGAGCTCCACACCGTCGTTATAGAGAATCACGTAGCCAAGCACGCTCGACATCATGATGTGCCAGCCGGTGGCGGGCGCGGTGGAGTCGGTGGTGATCTGCGAGTTGTTGGCGGCAGAGTTGGTCACGTAGTTGCCGGTTGCGAAGTTCTGGATGTCAAACGAACCGTCGGAGCGGGGCACGAAAGCCCATTCGGCATTTTCGGCAGCTGCGCTGATGCCGGTCATCTTCGATGAGCTGTCTGCCATGTAACGTCCGTCGCGCAAGGGGGTGGTCAGGTAATAGTAGCTTGAGCCTTCGGGCTGGTAGATGGCGCAGTTGTTCAGGTCGCCGTTCAGCGAATTGTAGGCGGCCATCAGTTCATTGTAGGCGGTGGTCATGGCTGCTGAATCCATCGAGGCGAGTTGGCCTTCTGCTGTGTCTGCTTTGCCCAGGAGGGTGTCGAGGGTGGTGTTGTCGGGATCGTAGTAGCCCACCTGCTCTTTGAAGTTGTTGTTAGCCCAATTGCGGATTGTGGTAATCAGTTGGGTGAGGTCGGTTTCGGTGATGGGGGCGTTTTCGTCGCGATGGCCGGAGGCTGCTACTTTATATTTGCAGCCGGAGTCGCTGGTCTGAGTGCCGCTACCCCAGTTATATACCTTATAAGAATATGTGGAGGTGGTTTGGTTCAACTCGGTGGTGCCGGAGGTGATGATCACGTAGCCGATGGTGTCGGCGGGCTTCACTTCCCAGCCGGCAGCGGGCTCGGTGGTCACGCCGGTGATTTGCGAGTTGTAGGAGGCATCGGGCGAGAGGTAAACGTCGGGGCGCTTGTAGTTCACAATATTATATGTGCCGTCTGAGCGCTTCACGAATTTCCACTCCGAGAGTTCGATGGCAGAGGAGTTGCCGGTGATGCCGGAGGTGGTGTAGGTCACGTAGCGATTGTCGCGCAGTGGAGTGTAGAGGTAGTAGTAGACACCTTCACTCGGTTGCACGATTCCGGCATTTTTGATTGCCGAATAGGCCTCGTTGAGCTTCTGACGCTGCTGTTCGCGAGTGGTGGCGTCGCCGGTTTCACCAAGCGTGGCTTCCACTTCGTCGCACATTGCCAGCAGAGCTTTGGTCTGCGAATTGTTGGGATAGTAGCCCACTTCAGTGCCGCATTCTGTGTTCACGAAGTTGCGAATCTCTGAGATGAGCATCGCGAGCACTTCTGCATCGGGGTCGAGATTTTGCGATGGCGAGTAGATGAGGCCGTCGACGGCATTGCGGCCGGTCTTGTCGGTGAATACGCAGGTAAACATCCATTTGTTCAGGCGAACCGTGCCGGAAGCCACCGATACGTAAGGCAGCTTGATGAGCACCTTGTTCCAGCCCTTTTGCAGCGAAACTTCCAGCGGAGTGCGAGCGGCAAAGTTTTCATTTTGCAGTTCAACTTCGTTTGTGATTGATTTGCCGGCATTAGTCCAGGTGGGAGGCGTCACCAGTTTGTCGTTGACCCACACGCAGGAGCCTTTGTAGTCCCAGGTGCCATTGGCGGGCGCTTGGTCTTTTTCGGAGCGGCCATAGTTTTGGAATTCGATTTGCACGCCCACGGTTTGTGCTTCTGGAGAATACACATATGTGTAGGCGTAGGCGGTCTGGTTGGTGGAGGCGTCGCCATAGAGGCCGGGCACAGTGCCGCCCCAAGTGTGGCGCAGGTAGATGCCGGCACCGGTCACGGCCTGAGCGGTGTAGGTGGAGCCGTTATATGTGTAGCTCTCTTTCAAGCCTTCGGTTTCCGGCGGGAATGTGGCCGTGGTGCTGCCATTGTTGGGGAAGCCCTGAGTCACCATCCAGCGCACGTTGGTTTGCTTGACGTAGGGAATAGGTTCATCCTTCAGCGAATTGTCTTTGTGGAAAAGGAAACGGCGTTCCCAGTCGGCAAATTCTTCGTATTCTTCGCCGGCGTTGGGCAGGGTGGTGCCACCCTTTTCGATATATTGTTTGCCGCCGCCAATCCAGCAACGTTCTGCCGTGGCGAGCACGTTAGCGTAGAAGTTGTTTTGGTTGATGATGTCAGATTCAGCGGGGGTCTTGCGGTCGTTCCAATAACAGGAGATTGAGCCGGCGATGTCGGAGTTGCCGCGTTCGGCGTAGTAGATGTTACTCTTGTAGATGCCCACAAGGTCAGCAAACACGTCGAAGTGGTTCGTGTAGTTATATCGGCAGTCGATGTTGGGCAGACCGCTCACGGCGGTGCCGCTGGTGGCCCACATTTGAGTCATGTCGATGCCATTGGCTTTGCTGATGGTGAAGCCCGATGAGCAGCGGTTCCAGCAAATCACCTTGAAGCCCATGTCGTGAACCTTTGCGGTCATTGTGGGCATGAAGTCGGAGTCGGTGATAGTGGTTTCGTCGGCGCCGATGTGGATGTAGGGACAGCCCTTGAACACGTCGCCAACTTCGGTGAGGATGTTCACCAGTTCAGCCTTGCCTTGGGTGGTTTGCATAGCGTGACCCATGGCGGTTTCGAAGGCTGTGGCGTGGCCGGGCATGTCGATTTCGGGAATCACAATCATGCCGTTTTTCTTGGCCAGGGCCACGAGTTCGCGGCATTGCTCCTGTGTGTAGTAGCTGCCGGCAAAGCGGGTCATGTTTTTAGCTTCGGTCAGTGCGGGATACTGTTTCACCTCAAAGCGCCATGCTTGGTTTTCGGTCATGTGCCAGTGGAAGGTGTTCACCTTGAAGCGGGCCAGCAGTTCCACCTCTTTCTTCAATTCGTCGAAGGAGATGAACGAGCGGCCAACGTCGTGCATGTAGCCGCGCACTTTGAATGCGGGCCAGTCGGTGATGCTGACCTGCTCCAATTGGCCATCGAGACCCTCGGAGAGCTGCTCCAATGTTTGCGCTGCGCGAATCACGCCGGTGGCTGTCACCGCGGTGATTTCGATGCCCGAGGATGTCACCTTCAAGGTGTATGCCTCGTTTTCATAGCCCTCTAACTCGTAGTCGTAGGCGCCGGCAATCGACGACACCAGTGTGACTTTGACCGGGGTGCCGGATGTGCCGACTGTGCAGCCGTGGTTTGTGAAGAATTCTTTCAACACCTCGCAGTTCGTGTCGTCAGTGATGTTAAACTGGCCCGAGAGCGAGAGCGTAGCGCCTGTGGTTGTTGCAATCTGCTGCGGCTTTGGCAGCAGTGTGCTGACCGACGCCATAGCCGACGCGGCAGGCAACATTGCAAGTGCTATAAGCAATGATTTTTTCATGTGAAAAAGTTATGGAATGATATTAAAAAGGATTAGTTACAATAGCTCTGCAAATTTACACTAAATTTTTGGGATATACAAGAGTAGCGTAGATTTTGAGAAGTCTGAAATTCTTCGTAAATTTGCAAAAAGATTCACCTAAACAAAAACTGATCCTTACATCATGCAAAAACGAGCTTTAACGCTTTTTAGTGTAGCTGCAGCCATCACCGCTGTGGCTAACTATCCTATTAATTATCCTATAGATACCACTATTGTTACATCAGATTCGGGCAAGGGCACGCGCTATGTCAGCGCAATCAAACTAACTTCGGCCTCCACCACCACGCAGTCGATTGAATGCTCGCAGCAAACCGACCGTCTGCTCTATCACGATCGCACCGATCACGTTTTTGTGGCTCCCATCGGCGAAGCGCTCACCGCTTCGTTTGATTTCAACGGCACGTGGATGCACGGCTATGTCTACATCGACCTCAATAAAAACGGCGAATTCGACATCCCCTCGGAGGCTGTGGCCTATTCAAACTACGATAGCTACAACTCCGTTGGCACCGCTACAAACAATGGCGACGTCGGCGTAAATCCCCCGTCGTTCACCATTCCGGCAACCACCGCCCCCGGCACCTACACCATGCGCTATAAGGTGGACTGGAACAGCCTTGATCCCGGTGGCAACACCCAAGAAGGCTCCACAATCACCGAAAACGGCGGTGCCATCACCGACGCCACGCTCTATCTCTACGACCCGAGCTCGCTGGGTCTGACCATCGACAACGTGAAGAACGGCACAATCACAGCAGCTCGCACAGGCACAAAACTCACCGTCACGGCCACCCCCGATGCCGGCTACGTGCTGGAATCGCTCACCGCCACCTCCGGCTTCAACATCGACATCGACATCGTCGGCAAATCGTTCACCCTGGCGGATTCCTCATTCCAGTCTAATACGGTGACCATCCCGGCCTATCTCTTCACATCCGAAAAATATTACATTCCTCTGTCATCGCTTCCCGGCGACATCACCGTGACCGCCTCGTTTGTCAAAGCCACCGAAGACAGCGGCTCCGGTGTCTATCCCTGCTCCCTCTCCGGCACAAAAGCGGAGAACGAAGGCTTCGCCTCGCTGCGTGTCAACACCGTCTATAAGAGCGTGGCTTCCACCAATCGCTACTTCTACGCCATGTCGGCAATGTTTGGTGCAGTGCCTGGCGGTTCGGTTTCGGTTGTTCCCAAATATTCCGGCAACGCCTCGAAGATGCGCCTCTACATCGACTGGAACAACGACGGCCAATTTGCCGCTACCGATGGCATGTACAGCAACGAACTCGTGGCAGAAGCTGCCACCGACGCATCTTTCCCCACGGTGAAAGTTCCTTCCGACCTCCCCTTGGGCGTGTATCGCGCTCGCGTTGAAGCCGAAGATGATTGCGCCGTTGACTTCCTGCTGAATGTCCACACCACCGAAGGCACCCTCAACGCTCAAGCAATGAACGGCCTGATACTCACCGCCGACGGCGATGCCCTGCCAAACACCATCCCCTACAACAAGCTCTACTCCGTGAAGGTGCAACCCTGTGTTGACGGCTACGCAGCCAGCTCAATCATCGTGCGCCACGGCCAGAACCTCAGCGGCCCGACATACGTGAACGGCAATCCCCAATGGGCTGACAACACCTACACCATCTCCTCAACCGGCGTGGTCAACATCCCCGCTTCGGCCATAAATGGCGACGTCACCATCTACGTGATCTACGAAGAGCAGCCCTCAAGCGAGTGGACAAAGGTTTGGAGCGACGAATTCAATGGCACATCCCTCGACACCAACCGTTGGCGCTATCGCTCGCGCGGCTCCTCAACTTGGGCTCGCTTCATTGCCGAAACAAGTCAGGAACGTGCTTATGTCAACAAGGTGAAAAACGGCAGTTACAATGCCTATGCCATCGCCACCCCTTCGGTGTTCACCGAAGAGACCCAGGAGATGATTTCAGGCGCAGTGGAGTCTGACGGACTCTTCTCCACCCAACGCGGCCGCATCGAAGGCCGTATGCGCACACGCCCCCACACCGGCAACTTCCCCGCTTTCTGGATGATGCCTGTGGATGGCAGTCTCGGTTGGCCCGCCTGTGGCGAAATCGACATCTGGGAAGCCATCGACACCAAAGATATCACCTATGGCACAGTGCACACCGGCTGGAGCTACCTCACCTATGGTGGTTCTCCCAGCCAATCATCGCCCTCAACCAGCGGCAACACCTACGCCGACCAAAGCCTCTGGCACGTCTACGCCATTGAATGGGACGACGAGCAGATTCGCTGGTATGTTGACGGTCGTCAGTATCACACCTACACTAACCAACACTTCAGCGAGGGGGACTACACCACCGCCGTGACCTGGCCCTACGACAAAGAATTCTATATCATCATCAACCAATCGGTGGGCAACGGCTCATGGGCTGCCAATCGCGACACCGAATTCGAATATCAAACCGAGTTCGACTATGTGCGCGTCTACAAGAAGAAGGGCGACACCGCCTACACCTCAAAGGTGAGAGATAACGGCGAAAACGACTCCTTCTACACCCCTGCCGATCAATATGAAGATCCCAATGCCTCAATTTCCGAAGTAAACGCCTCTGCCACCGACGCTCCCGCCACCTACTACGACCTCAACGGCCGACAGGTTGACCGCGCGTCGATGCGTCCCGGCATCTACGTGGAGCGCCGAGGCTCAAGTGCAAATAAAATACTCATTAAGTGATCACTCAACAGCAACAACAACCGACTGCGCCCGAAAGCGAAGACGACCGCCGTCATCGCATAGTGCGCAAAATGTGGAAAACCTTTGCCATCGTCATGGCATTGGTTTTCTTCACATTCTTTCTTATCTATCATGGTGTCATCGGCAATATGCCCGACATCCAAACGCTGCGCGACCCCATCGACCGCTATGCTTCGGTGATTTACACCGCCGACGGTCAGGAGTTGGGCCGCTTTTTCCGCGCCTCGGACAATCGCGTCTATGCCGACTATAGCGACATCTCCGGCGATGTGGTGGATGCACTGATTGCCACTGAGGATGTGCGTTTCCGCGAACATAGCGGCATTGACCTCCGAGCACTGCTCCGCGCCATGACCAAGACCATTCTCCTGCATCAAAAGAATGCAGGCGGCGGCTCAACCATCACCCAGCAGTTGGCCAAGATTCTCTACACCGACCAATCGAACCACGGCATCAGAATGCTCAACCGCATTATGCAGAAGCCGGTCGAATGGATGATTGCCATCAAACTTGAGCGCCTTTACTCCAAAGAGGAGATCATCCAAATGTATCTCAACCAGTTTGACTTCCTCCACAACGCCGTGGGCATCAAGTCGGCCGCTTGGGTATATTTCGGCAAACAGCCAAGCGAACTCTCAATCACAGAGGCCGCTACGCTCGTGGGCATGGTGAAGAATCCAGCCTATTTTAATCCCGTGCGCCACAATGAACGAGCACGCCAGCGCCGCAACGTGGTGCTCGAACAGATGCAGAAGGCCGGATACATCACCTCCGCACAGTTGCAACAGCTCCAACAAGAGCCGCTCACGCTGAGCTACCACAAAGTGGATCACAAAGAGGGTCAAGCCCCCTATTTCCGCATAGAACTGCGGCGTAT
Source organism: uncultured Bacteroides sp. (assembly GCA_964549975.1). Lineage (GTDB taxonomy): Bacteria > Bacteroidota > Bacteroidia > Bacteroidales > Muribaculaceae > UBA3263. The sequence goes on from CAZJWM010000032.1 coordinate 11,858, forward strand.
GCTCACCGCCAAGAAGCCCGACCGCAGCAACTACAGCAAATGGAATCAACAGCAGTTTGTTGACGACTCCATCGCCTGGGCCACTGATCCGCTGTTTGGTTGGGTGGAGAAAAATCCCAAGCCCGATGGCAGCAAATATGACATCTACACCGACGGTTTGAAGATCTACACCACCATCGACTCCCGTATGCAGAAATATGCCGAAGAGGCTGTGGTGGATCACCTCTCCAACTATCTCCAGCCTGCATTCAATCGCGAAAAACGCGGCGGCTCACGCTCGCCCTACACGTCGAATCGCGACGAGCTCTCCGACAAGCAATATCAATCGCTGATCGACCACGCCGTGAAGCAAACCGAGCGCTATCGTGTGCTCCACGAGGGTGGCATGAGCGACAGCCAAATACGCGAGTCGTTCAACAAGCGCACCGAGATGCGCGTCTTCACCTACAACGGTTTTGTCGACACCGTGATGACCCCCATGGACAGTTTGCGCTACATGAAGTCGTTCCTCCGCGCCGGCTTCTTGGCCATGGACCCGCGCACCGGCTACGTCAAGGCCTACGTTGGCGGCCCCAACTTCGAGGCTTTCCAATATGACATGGTGTCGACCGGTCGTCGCCAGATCGGTTCTACAATCAAGCCGCTGCTCTACACCTATGCTATGGAGGAGGGTTTCACCCCCTGCGATATGTTCCTCAACGTTCAACCCACAATCTACGATGCCGCCGGACGCCCCTGGACGCCCCGCAACTCCGGCTCCGCTCGTGTGGGTGAGATGGTCGACCTGCGCTGGGCACTGAAAAACTCCAACAACTGGATTTCAGCCCGATTGATGTCGCAATTGAGCCCCTACACATTTGTGCGCAATCTCCACAACTTCGGCATCACCAATCATCTTGACCCGGTGGTTTCAATCTGCCTTGGCCCCTGTGAGGTGAGTCTGCGCGAAATGGTCACCGCTTACAGCGCGTTTGCCAATAAGGGTATGCGCGTGGATCCGCTCTTTGTCACCGCCATTGCCGACTCCAACGGCAACATCATCTCCGAATTCAGCACTCGCACCACGGAGGTAATCTCCGAGCGTGCCTACAACCGCATACTCTCAATTTTGCTCGATGTGGTCAACTCCGGTACGGGCAACCGCCTGCGCCGTGCACCGTTTAACCTCACCGCACAGTTGGGCGCCAAAACCGGTACGACCAACTACAACTCCGACGCATGGTTCATGGCCTTCTCACCCGAGATTGTTGCCGCAACATGGATTGGTGGCGACGAACGCTACATTCACTTCAACTCCATGGAATATGGTCAAGGCGCTTCGGCAGCGTTGCCCGTGTTCGGCAAATTCATGTCGAAGGTCTATGCAGATCCTCGTCTGCCATACTCGCAAGGTGCCCTGTTTGACTATTCAGCGGCCAACCTTTGCGGCGGTGCCGACTATGGCCCCGCTCTGGATGCCGACCCCACCGACTCGTCAATCGAGGGTATGTTTGACTAACTCATTAACTAATGGATATTCAAAACTTCCTGAAACGTCAATGGGAAGCTTGGCCGGAAGTTGAAGCTCGGCATCATGCCGAGGTCTTTCAAAAGGAGCTCACCCTCCGCGGATGCACCATCAAAGTGCAATTCAACCCCGCAAGAGCCGTGAGCACCACCGCCAAAATCGACGCCGCGTCAATCGCTGCCCGTCCATGTTTCCTCTGTAAAAATAATCGCCCTGCGCAGCAACTTGAGCTGCCGTGGGGCGATTACACCATATTGGTGAACCCGTTCCCGATTTTTCCCGATCACCTAACCATCGTGGCTAATACGCATACCCCGCAAACGCTGAAAGGACGCGTGGAGGATATGCGCAGACTTTCGCAAGAATTGCCTGGCTATGCCGTGTTTTTCAACGGCGCCAAGGCCGGAGCATCGGCCCCGGATCATATGCATTTCCAGGCAGTGCCGCGTGAGCGCATCTTCGTGCCGTCATGCTATTTCAGCTACAGGTTGCCCAACGGCGTGGAACCCGAAACTGACGACCTGCTCAATGCCGTGGCCATCGACGGGGAGATTACCATCATCCCGCGCAAGGCCCATCGCCCGCGCTGCTATGAGCGAATGCGAGTGTCGCCCGGCTGCATCGACGTCTGCGGCACGCTCATCACTGTGCGCCGCGAAGATTTCGACGCCATCTCCGAGGCTGATGTCGCTGAGATTTTCGACGACGTGACCTATCGCGAGCCGATGGTCGACGTCGGCTTGATGCGTTCTGATAATCCGCAAGTGCAGACCGATGACCGAGGCATTCACTCCGTGGCAGACGTCACCATCGGCGTTGGATTTCACTGGGAGCGCAAGGAGACTCAGCGCTTCGCCGGTGAGATGATTCGCCGCGAGATGCCTGACCACACCGTGCAACTTGTTAATCGCATCGCCGTAGAGCAATATCTCCGTTCGGTGATTTCGTCGGAGATGAGTGCCACCTCCGATGTGGAATTGCTCAAAGCCCACGCCGTGATTTCGCGTAGTTGGCTGCTGGCTCAGATGCGGCTCACGCGCGCGCTGGCCGACCGCGGCGAGCCAATCGAGGAGACATGTAATGCCGACGTGGTTCGCTGGTATGACCGCGATGACCACGAGGGTTTCGACGTTTGTGCCGACGACCATTGCCAGCGCTATCAAGGTATCACCCGAGCTTCCACCCCGGCAGTTGACGCCGCCATTGCTGCCACTCGCGGACTGGTATTGACCCACCAAGGCTTAATCTGCGATGCCCGCTTCTCCAAATGTTGCGGCGGCGTGTTTGAGACGTTCGATTCTGCATGGCAGCCACGCAGTTTCAGCTATCTGCAGCCGCAAGCCGACAGCCCACGGCCTTCCGATTTTGCGAATCTGAAAAACGAAACGGCTGCCGGGAGCTTTATCCTGGCGTCGCCCGACTGTTTCTGCAATACCACCGACAAAGAGGCCTTGGCACAGGTGCTCAACGACTACGATCGCGAACAGTTGGACTTCTTCCGATGGAGCGTGCGATACACTCAGGCAGAACTCTCGGAGCTTGTTTGCCAACGTTCCGGAATAGATTTCGGCGAGATAACCGACCTCGTGCCTCTGCAGCGCGGAGCCTCCGGCCGAATTGTTTCTCTGAAGATTGTCGGCACTCGTTGCTCTCGCACCGTTGGCAAGGAGTTGGAGATACGCCGTTGGCTCTCGACGTCGCATCTGCGCAGCTCCGCCTTTGTGGTGGAACGCGACGGCATAGACTTCATCTTGCGCGGAGCAGGGTGGGGGCATGGCGTTGGCCTATGCCAAATCGGCGCAGCCATGATGGCGCGCAAAGGCTATAAATTTACCGAGATTTTGCAACATTATTTCCCCGGAACCGAACTAACCAAATTCTATGAATAAACTGACTTTATCGCTATGCTCCCTGGCGTTAGCGAGCTCTGCCGCAGCACAGGTGCTCACCGGTGTGGAGGTGCTCCGCAGTGAGGGGTTTGCCCCTTTGCAGGGGAAGCGCATAGGACTTATCACCAACCCAACAGGCGTGGACTCGCGACTGGTTTCCACAATCGATATCCTCAACGATGCGCCGCAGGTGAAACTGACCACGCTCTTTGCGCCGGAACATGGCGTGCGCGGCGACGTGGCCGCCGGTGGCACTGTGTCAAATCAAACCGATTCTAAGACAGGTCTGCCGGTGAAGTCGCTCTATGGTCGCACCAAGAAACCCACAGCGGAGATGCTGAGCAACGTTGATGCGCTGGTCTATGACATACAAGACATTGGTTGCCGTTCCTACACGTTCATCTCCACTCTCGGTCGCTGCATGGAAGCATGCCGCGAACAAGGCAAAGAGATGATTGTGCTCGACCGTCCGAATCCGCTTGGCGGCAAACGAGTGGAAGGCCCGTTGGTTGACGACGACTGCATTTCGTTTGTCAGCCAATATAAGATACCGTATATCTATGGCATGACGCCCGGCGAACTCGCCCGGTGGCTCAACAGCAACGTGTTCAACGACGGCGTGTCGCTCACCGTGGTGAAGATGCAGGGGTGGACACGCTCCATGACCTTCGAGCAAACGGGACTTCCGTGGGTGGCCACTTCGCCGAATATCCCCACGGCGGCAACCACGCTGATGTATCCCGCCACAGGCATCATGGGCGAACTGCCCTACGTGACAATAGGCGCCAACTATACCATGCCATTCCGCGTTGCCGTGGCCTCGTGGGTAAATGCCGATTCACTGGCCATGCGTTGCAATGCGCTACAATTGCCCGGCGTGATGTTTCGCCCCGTGCACATGAAGCCGAAAGACACTAATCTTCATGGCGTGGAGATTTATGTGAATCCCGACGAGGCAGAGCAGTTGACGTTGATACAGTTTTATGTCCTGCAAGAGTTAGCGGCAATGTATCCCGCTCGCAAACCCTTCGACGGAGCCACCGCCACACAACTTTCGATGTTCGATAAGGTGTGCGGTTCCCGGCAGATTCGTCAACGCTTTTCCAGGCGCTATCGCGTGGAGGATATCCTCGAGCTGTGGCAGACGCCCGAAACGTTCACTCCGGTTCACCTCTACGAATAAGATAAACCACGTATAAAGAAGGGGCGCGGATATCACCGAAAGTGATCCGCGCCCTTAACGCATAAATTGAGTAAGTAATTTGATGGTTAGTCGTGGTGATAGGGTTCGCCACGAAGTATTGTCATTGCCCTATAGAGTTGTTCGGTGAAGAACAGTCTCACCATTTCGTGATTGAATGTCATGCGAGAGAGCGATATTTTGCTGTTGGCGCGGGAGTAGACCGCTTGGGAGAATCCGTAAGGGCCTCCCACCACGAACACCACTCTCTTAACGCCGCTCAAGCCGAAACGGTTCATTGTGTCGGCAAATTGTCGTGAGGTCATCTCCTTGCCGTTTTCGTCGAGCAGGGCAACGTGGTCGGAGGGCTGCATTGCTGCGAGCAGCGCTGTGCCTTCCAGCTCCTTTTGTCGCTCTTGCGTCATACCTTTGGTGCGCACGTCGTCGATGATTTTCACCTCCACCGTGAGATAATGTTTCAGTCGGGAGAGATAGTCGTCGATGGCTTCGCGAAGAATCGGCGAAGTGGTGCGGCCAACGGCAAGCAGAAGAACTTTCATTTGCGATGACTTTAGAGTGGTTAGAGAACTACTTTTTGAGTGTAGCTGTGAGCACCGCAGATGGCGTTAACCACGTAGGTGCCGCGAGTGGCGGGCACTGCGATAGCGGCGGTAGGGGCATCGGTGGTGGCGTTGGCCAGCACGCGGCCTTCGAGGTCGCTCAGGAGCACACGCATCTTCTGAGAGTCGGAAGCGGGGAGAGTCACTGTGAGGGTGTCGCCGTTGTAGGCAATCACCATGTCACCCACCTTTGAGGTGGTGACATTGGCGATTGAAGATTTCTCTTTGAGGGCGAGACGATAGACCACGGTGGCGTGCTTGCGAACGGTGACGTTCATCTTGCCATCGGTGACATCGTCCATGTCGGCACGATTTTGCACGTCGCGAACCACGTATTCCTTAGTGGGATCGAGCGCGGAGATTTTGCTGAAGTCGATGGTATAGGATGCTTCAGCGCTGCCCATATTGATTACGGCCACAGCAACGTCGCCGTTTTCAAGGTCTTTGGCGTAGAGCTGGCAACCGGTGTCTTCACCTTCGATGAATTCGGCCTGCTGACCCATGCGGTCTTGGTCGATGGCAATCATCTCGGTGTTGGTCATGATTGCCAAGTCGTCTTCGGTAATCGACTTGCGGAGGTCGAAGCTCAGAGTCAGAGGCGAGCTCCACATACACCACATGGCGAACTGGCTGCGATATTCATCCTGAGTCATGCCGGGGGTGCCGGAAACGAGGTCGCTGGAGCTCTTGCCGGTGCCGTGGATACCCACGCACATCATGTCGGCATCGTTGAAGCGGTTAACGCCGCTGTAGGGCCAGAGGTCGCGCATGCCGGCCACGCTCTGAGTCATGCCTATGCCGCCGCTTGTGCCGGTCCAGCCGTCACGGGTGTCGTAGGTGGCACGCCAGCAGCTTGCGCCGGTTTCGGGGCCCCACTTCCAGGGTTCGCGAACGCCCCATTCACACATGTAGAAGAGGATGTCGCGGCCGGTGGCCTTCAGTGCATCGCCCATGGCTTTGTAGCGAGCCTTGGCCGAGGCAAGGTCGGAGGGAGCGTTGCAATAGTCATATTTCAGCAGGTCCACGCCCCATTCGGCATATTTGTTGGCGTCTTTGGTTTCGTAGCCGTAGCTGCCAAACTTGCCGGCGCAGGTGTATGTGCCGCCGTCGGAGTAGATGCCAAACTTCAGGCCCTTGGAGTGGGTGTAGTCGGCGCAGACTTTCATGCCGTTGGGGAACTTGGAGGAGTCTTCCACAGGGTTGCCCTCAGAGTCGCGAGAGTTGGCATGCCAGAGGTCGTCGATCACCAGGTAGTTGTAGCCGGCGTCGAGCAGGCCTTGGCTAAGGAATGCGTCGGCCACGGTTTTGATGACGGTTTCGGAGATTTCGCCTTGAACCACGTTCCAGCTCAACCAACCCATGAACGGGGTGGGCTGCTGAAGGTTGGAGCTCACGGTGAGCGAGATGGGGGTGTCGTTCACTTCGGAGCCGTTGGTCACGGTGACGTTGTAGGTGTATTCGCCTTCCTTCTCAACGATACCCTCAACGAGGTTGCGCTTTTCGTTCCAGCTCAGGCCTTCGGGGAGGTTGCTGACGCTGAATGTTGCGTCGGGGTTGTTGGAGTGGATTTTGTGCATGAAGCGAACACCGGGCTGCGAGAACATCACTGTTGCGCAGTTGAGGGCGCTTTCGAGCACACTCGATTCCACGATTTCGGGGCGAGTGGAGTTTTGCTCCTTATATTCAAAGTAGGCGTTGGCCCAGTCAACATGGTCGTTGCCGTTCTGGCCGTCGGAACCGTTGGTGGTGGTCAGGACGAGGTATTTATAGCCTTGGCAATCCACGTCGACGGTGATCACGTCGGAGTCAACGGCGTTGCATTCGCCGGAGGAAACGACCTTTTCGCTGCCATCTTCCTTGCGGAGCACGATTGAATATTCGATGCGGCCTTGGCTGCTCTGCGACTGTGCATAGGAGAGCACTTCGTCGTCGATGCCCAGCGAGGTGTGGAAATTGTTGACGGCACCGTTGAGCTTAACTACGATGCAGCTGGGGCCGTGAGTGCCCACGCCGCTGAGATAGGTTTTGCCTTTCAGTTTGATGGCGTTGCCGTCGATTGATTTGTTGGCTTGGATAGTGCCCCAACCGCAGTCGCTCTTGGCAATTTCGAGCGAACTGAGCGGCACGATTTCTTCGCCGTTTTGTCCGGAGGTGGGAAGTGACACCACGTTGGGATCGTCGGTGGAGACATACATGTCCGATTCGCTCACGGTGACAGGCTTTTCGCCGGTGAAGGTGAAGCGAGCGTCAGCCCATACGCAGTGGTCGGCCCATGCTTGAGCGCCGGTGGCGTATTCAAGCACCAGGTAGTCGTAGCCGGTGGTGGTGATGTCGGCCGTATAGACTGTGTCATCGGCACGGGTGAGTGTGCCGGAGGCCACTGTGGTGTAGACCTTGTCTTTCACCAATTGGATGGTGTAGTCCACGATGCCGTGGTCGGTCTTGTTGTCGGCGTCGTCGTTAACGCCCATGATGGCGTGAAACGATGTTGCACCATTGAGCTCTATGACAGCCTTGGAGGGGGCATGAGTGCCCACGCCGCTTTCATAGAGGACGCTTTTCAACACGATGGGGGCGCCCAAAGTGGTCTGATTTGCACGAACAGCGGTTTTGCCGGCGTCATCGAAGCAGGTGATGGGCGTGAGGTCAAGCTCACTCATCTGAACGATGTTGCTGCCCGTAGTCGGCGTTACCGTGCTTGTGTAGTCAGCTGCATAGACAGCTGTGCTGTAGCATAGTGCAGACAATAGCAGAAATTTAGATTTCATGGGGTAAAATATAAGTTGGGATTTGTTTATTTCTCTCCACAAATTTAGTAATTTATTTTGAGATATGCAAATCACCTTTAGCGACGGCATTTTCC
>CAZJWM010000033.1:0-19856 GCA_964549975.1 uncultured Bacteroides sp.
TGTTTGAAAGCTGGCACGACGCCCTGCAAATCCGCGAAGAAGCCCTCGAACTCTTCTCGCTGGGACTGCTCGACCTGCGCACCCGCGCTCAGATTGAGAAACTCTTCTGGAGCATTGCCCGCGACGTGGCCGACCTGGCCTCGTCGATGAAGCATCCACCGGAGGAGCTGCGCAAGGTGGCCCGCATGATTCCCGACAAATATTTCTGCAACTTCTCGCTCTTCCAGTCGCTGCCCGACAGTTGGGCCGTGGACCAGATTTTCCCCATCATGCCCATCAGCCGCCTCGACGAAAAGCCCTCACGCACCGCCACCATCCAGGACATGACCTGCGACAGCGACGGCAAAATAGCCCACTTCATCACCGCCAACGGCTCGGTTGACGCCCTGCCCGTGCATCCGCTGAAGGCCAACGAACCTTATTATATAGGTGTGTTCCTGGTGGGTGCCTATCAGGAGATTCTCGGCGACTTGCACAACCTCTTCGGCGACACCAACGCCGTGCACATCGACGTCTACAAAGACCACTACGAAATCGACCAAATCATCGACGGCGAAACCGTGGCCGAGGTGCTCGACTACGTGCAATTCAACCCCAAGAAGCTGGTGCGCAACGTGGAAACATGGGTCACCGCCTCAATGAAATCGGGCAAAATCACACCCGAAGAGGGTCGCGAATTCCTCAGCAACTATCGTTCCGGCCTCTACGGCTACACCTATCTCGAAAGAGAATAACCCCCACCCCACCCTCTCTATGCAGCGCTACTTCATGCATCTGGCCTACAACGGCGCCCCATTCCACGGCTGGCAGAGCCAACCGGGCGACACCGCCACGGTGCAATCCACCATCGAAGCGGCGCTCACCACCCTGCTGCGCACCCCAACGCCCATCGTGGGCGCCGGACGCACCGATGCCGGAGTCAGCGCCTCGATGATGGTGGCCCACTTCGACGCCGAAGGCCCCGCCCCCACGGTGCGCGCGCTGAACTCGCTGCTGGGCAAAGAGATAGCCATCTACTCCATCACGCCGGTCCACTCCGAAGCCCACGCCCGCTTCGACGCCACCGAGCGCACCTACCACTATCTCACCTGCGAGCGCAAAGACCCGTTTCTCTATCCACTCTGCTGGAGGCCGGGCCGCCCGCTGGACTACGACGCCATGAACCGCGCCGCCGCTCAGCTGCTCCGGGTTGACGACTTCACCTCGTTTGCCAAACTCCACTCCGACTCGCGCACAAACCTCTGCCGAGTGACCCGCGCCCAATGGGTGGCCGACCCTCGCACTTCGGGGATGACCTTCGTCATCACCGCCGACCGCTTCCTGCGCAACATGGTGCGCGCCGTGGTTGGCACCCTCGTCGACGTGGGCCGCGGCAAACTCTCCGAAGCCGACTTTGCGGAGATTATCCGCGCCAAAGACCGCAGTGCGGCAGGCACTTCCATGCCCCCACACGCCCTATATCTCCATAACATTAAATACCCCTACTGGTCTGCCGAATGAAAAAAAATAACGACATACTTCCCGGACTCGAATTTCACGAAGGCTCAACCGACACGTCGCACACCAAAGTGAACCTCGAGGCCCTACCCATCTTGGCCACACGCAACATTGTGCTCTTCCCCGGCGTCACCTTCCCCATCAACGTGGTGCGCGAAGAGTCGAAAAAGCTTGTGGAAGAGGCCGAACGCCGCCACATGGCCATTGGCGTGGTGAGCCAACTCGACCCCTCGGTCGACTCCCCAGGCCTGAAAGACCTCTATGAATACGGCGTGGTGGCCACGGTGCAGAAAGTGCTCCCCCTGCCCGACGACACCCTCGTGGCCGTGGTGAGCGCCATGCACAAGTTTCGCACCCTTGGCGCCTGCGAGGCCGACTCCAAATGGTCTATCACGGTGAAAGCCCGCCAAATCAACGAAACCCGCGCACGCCGCACCGCCCAATTCGACGCCACAATGGAGCTCTGCGCCGCTCGCTACAAAACCTTCAGCAAAGAGGCTCCCGGCAACGACGGCCCCATGTTGGTGAGCATAGAAAACCTCATCGACGAAGATGACCCCACGATGAGCGTCAACATGATGTGTACGTTCTCCCCCATTGAGATGCGCTTCAAGCGCGAACTCCTGGCCGAACGCACCATCCGCGCCCGCGCCGACGGCCTGCTCGCAGCCCTGATGGCCAAGCAGGAAAACGACCGTCTGAACTCCGAACTCGAAGAACGCGCGCGCCGCAAACTCGGCGGACGCCAGCGCAACGTCTTCCTTGAGCAACAACTCGAGGAGATTCGCAACGAGCTCTACGGCGACGACTGCGACGACGCCACCCGCCTGCGCAAACGCTGCGACGAGGCCAACCTCAGCGCCGAAACCCGCCGCGCCGTGATCCGCGAAATAGGCAAAATCGAAAAACTCAATCCCCAAAGCCCCGACTATCAGACGCAGGTGAGCTACGTGCAAACCGTGCTCGACCTCCCTTGGGGCACATACACCACCGACTCCTCCGACTTCCAAAAGGCCGAAGAGACGCTCAACGCCAACCACTCCGGCTTGGAGAAGGTGAAGGAGCGCGTGCTCGAACAGTTGGCCCTGATTATGCACTCGCCCAACGGCCACGCCCCCATCCTCTGCTTGGTGGGCCCTCCCGGCGTGGGCAAAACCTCATTGGGCCAGAGCATTGCCGACGCCGTGGGCCGCAAATTCCAGCGTCTGAGCTTGGGCGGTCTGCACGACGAGAGCGAAATCCGCGGCCATCGGCGTACCTACATCGGCGCCATGCCCGGCCGCATCGTTGAGGCGATGCGCCGCGCCGGAAGCATGAACCCCGTGTTGATGCTCGACGAAATCGACAAGGTGGGCCACGACTACAAGGGCGACCCCGCAGCTGCCCTGCTCGAGGTGCTCGACCCGGAGCAAAACTCCAAGTTCCACGACAACTACATCGACCTCGACTTCGACCTGAGCAAGGTGATGTTTATCACCACGGCCAACACCCTCGACACCATCTCGCGCCCGCTGCTCGACCGCATGGAGATTATCCGCCTGAGCGGCTATTCCCCCGAAGAGAAGATGAGCATTGCCCGCCAACACCTCATTCCCTCGCTGCTGACGCAATATGAGCTCCCCGCCGACAAATTCGACATCACCGACGAGGCCCTCGGCGCCATCATCGACAACTACACCGCCGAGAGCGGCGTGCGCCTGCTCAAAGCCCACCTCTCCACCATCTTGCGCAAACGCATCCACGCCATAGTGAGCGGTCGCGAATTTCCCGGCCCCGTGGGCCCCGCCGACCTGCAAAGTCTGTTAGGCACCGCCCCCATCAGCCGCGACCGCTACGGCACTGACAATCAGCCCGGCGTGGTGACCGGTCTGGCCTGGACCGCTGCCGGCGGCGAAATCCTCTTCATCGAAGCCGTGCTCATCGACGGCAAAGGCGACAGCCGCCTGAGCCTCACAGGCAACCTCGGCGACGTGATGAAAGAGAGCGCCACCCTGGCCCATCGCTACGTGCAAGCCCACCACACCGAACTGGGCATCTCCGCCAAAGCCCTCCAAGGCCACAACGTCCACATCCACGTGCCCGAAGGCGCCATCCCCAAAGACGGCCCCTCGGCCGGCATCACCATGACCACGGCCATAGTGAGCGCCTACACCGGACGCCCCGTGCGTCAACACGTGGCCATGACCGGCGAAATGACCCTGCGCGGCAAGGTGCTCCCCGTGGGCGGCATCAAAGAGAAGATTCTCGCTGCCAAACGCGCCGGAGTCAAGGAGATTATCCTCTGCGAAGAAAATCGTCGCAACGTCGAAGAAATCAAAGCCGACTACGTGGAAGGACTCACCTTCCACTACGTCACCGGCGTCGACGAAGTGCTCCGCATCAGCTTGGCCGAATGACATAATGACACTGAAACGCATCCTGTTGACACTGCCGCAGGCCTCCATCACCGTGGTGGCCGTGGCAGTGTTGTTTTATCTCACCCTGGCGCCGCATCCGCTGCCCGAAATCGACACCCCGCTATGGGAACACACCGACAAGGTGGTCCACGCGCTGATGTTTTTCGGCGTGGCCTGGGCCATGGCTCTCGACCTGATGCGCCGTAACCGCCGCGAGCTGCAACGGCTGCGCCCGGCGTGGCTCTTAGGCGTGATGATTGCCACAGTGGGCCTCGGCGCCCTCACCGAATTTCTGCAAGGCTACATGCAGCTGGGCCGCTCCACCGACCCCCTCGACCTGGCCGCCGACACCGTGGGCGCCCTCCTGGGCGTGGCCACCTGCCACGTGTGGCTTCGTCTGCGCTAACCGGAAAAGTGTGGGAAAATTGGCAATTATTCAAGAAAAAGTATTAACTTTGCGGTTGGCGATTCCTCCGAACTGCCGCACTCTCCCCAAGAGTCATCATTATTTCTTACCCTAAAAAACCATCAAAAAACAAACTATTAAACTCTATGAGTAACCAAACCAAACAGTGGGGTGCCATCATCGTGATGATTGCACTTTTCGCTATGATTGCCTTCGTGACCAACCTGTGCACGCCCATGGCAACCATTATCAAAAACCAGGGTGAAATCTCCAACGTGCTCGCCCAAATCGGCAACTATGGCAACTTCATCGCCTATCTGGTGATGGGTATCCCCGCCGGTATGCTTATTGCCAAATTCGGCTACAAAAAGACTGCACTCATCGGCCTGGCCGTGGGCTGCGCAGGCATCCTGATTCAATGGATTAGCGGCATGTTTGATGCCCAACAAAACCTGGGTCTGGTGTTTGGCGTCTACCTGCTCGGCGCTTTCATCTCCGGCCTTTGCATGTGTATCCTCAACTGCGTTGTCAACCCCATGCTCAACATTCTGGGCGGCGGCGGCAACAAGGGTAACCAGCTGATTCAGATCGGCGGCGTGTTCAACTCCTCGGCAGCAGTGGCTTGCTACATCCTCATGGGTGCACTCATTGCCGACGCCTCCAAGGCCAAAATCTCCGACGCCACCCCCGCGCTGATGATTGCCCTGGCCATCTTCGTGATTGCTTTCATCGTGATCTGCTTCACCAAAATTGAAGAACCCGAACAAGCTCCCGTGGAGATGAGCATGGTGAAAGGCGCTATGAGCTATCGCCACTTTGCTCTCGGCGCACTGGCCATCTTCCTCTACATGGGCATCGAAGTGGGTGTGCCCAACTTCGTGCAGCAATATCTCATCAACGAACAAGGCCTGCCCGCCGGCATCGTCGGCTTGCTCGTGGCCGTCTACTGGTTTATGATGCTCATCGGCCGCTTCGTGGGCGCATCCATCGGCAGCAAAGTTAGCTCGCGCGCCATGGTCACCACAGTTTCCGTGGCCACTCTCGTGCTGGTGATCTTCGGCATGTTTGCCCCGGCAGACGTGTTGGTTAGCTTCCCCGGCGTAGACTGGGGCACCCTGACTCTGATCTGGCAACCCATTCCCGTGGGCATCTTCTCGTTCCTGCTCGTTGGCCTGTGCACCTCCGTGATGTGGGGCGCCATCTTCAACATGGCCGTTGAGGGCCTCGGCAAATACACCGCCGTGGCTTCCGGCATCTTCATGACCATGGTATTCGGTTGCGCCGTGATGATGGCCATCCAAGCCTCCGTGGCCGATGCCTTCGGCTATATCAATTCGTTCTGGGTGGTAGTGGCTTGCGCCGCCTACATCCTCTTCTACGCATTGGTTGGCTCACGCGTCAAGAAATAAACATCTTCCCCAAGAGACCTCAGCGGCTCCGCGACCCCCTCGGCCACGGAGCCGCTCTTGTTTTGACTGAGTGGAGCGGGAATTAGCGAAATTCGCAAAAAATCGCTAACTTTGCAACCCCAATAAACGTTTATACTAACAAAATCATCAAATCTCGATAACGACTATGTGGTTTGAAACCAAAGTAACCTACCACAAAATTGTGGAAAACGGGCTGCAAAAGAAAGTGACCGACACATTTATGGTCGACGCCCTGAGCTTCACCGAAGCTGAGGCCCGCGTCACCGAAGAGGTAATCCCCATGGTGAGCGGCGAATTCTCCGTGGCCTCCGTGAAGCGCACCAAAATCGGCGAAATCTTCCGCGACGACCGCGCCGACAAATGGTATCTGGTGAAGGTGGCCTTCATCACCATCGACGAGAAGACCGCCGCCGAAAAACGTTCCATCTCGCTGATTCTCACTGCTGGAAACGACTTCAAGAACGCCTACGACAACTTCATGGAAGGAATGAAGGGCACGATGGCCGACTTCGACATCGTGAGCATCACCGAGACTCCGATTCTCGACGTCTACAATGCCAAGCTCAGCTCCGACAACAATTGAGGAGCGCCTGCAGGCGCAGCTCCGAGCCCTGCCCCAGGGCGTGAAGCTCGTGGCCGTGAGCAAGTTTCATCCTTTGGAAGACTTGCAGCAGGCCTACGCAGCCGGAGCTCGCACCTTTGGCGAAAGCCGCGCCGACGAGCTCGTGGCCAAAGCCGCCGCGATGCCCGCCGACGTGGAGTGGCACTTCATTGGCCACGTGCAGCGCAACAAGGCGCGTCGCGTGGTCAGCGCTGCCACCGTCATTGAGTCGGTCGACTCGCAAGCGCTGCTTGAGCTGCTTGAGGCCGAGGCCCTGCGCGCCGGAGGCCGCGAGCTGAAAGTGTTGCTGCAAGTCCACGTGGCCGCCGAGGAGACCAAGACGGGCTTCACACCTGCTGAGATGCTCCGCGTGGCCCGCGAGATGGCCCCGAAGCTCAAGGCCGTGAAGATTTGCGGTGTGATGGGCATGGCCACCAACACCGACGACGCCGATCGCATTCGCCACGACTTCCGCGCCATTGCCGCTGCCGGCGAGGCCCTGCGCACCATCGTGCCCGAGGCCACCGCCGTGAGCATGGGCATGAGCCACGACTGGCAAATTGCTGTGGAAGAGGGCTCCACGCAGGTGAGAATCGGCACCGCCATTTTCGGCCCGAGAGGCTAAAATCATAAAAATCATGAAAAAAAATTCGATTTTTTTGTGATTTTTAGCAGTAAATGAAAAAATTGTCGTAACTTTGCAAAGCTATAGAGTACCCGTTTTTGAGGCTCTAACAAACATGACCAAAACAATAGTGAAATAGAAATCAAACATTTAACCCTTTATAAACAAGTTATTAGTATGAAAAAAAGTGTACTTTTTTCGCTTGCTTGTGCTGCTGTGATGTCGCTCGGCGCATCCGCTCAAAGCACAGACGAGATTGTTTATGTTGAAGATCCTTCGCAGGGCTATACCTTCAACTCCTTCAAGGACAACTGGTTCATCACTCTCGATGGTGGTGCCAACATTCAGTTCTCACACGCTGACAAAGTTCGCAAGTTCACAGACCGCTTTGCTCCCAACGCCGCCATCTACGCCGGCAAATGGTTCTCACCCATCTTCGGTGCTCGTCTGGGCCTGAACTACTATCTGGGCAAGGGCGTTAGCTGCACCGACGCTGCTACCGGCCTGGTTTACAACGGCACCAACGGCTACGCCATGACCGATGGTCACTACAAGACCAACACCTATAACTTCGGCTTCGTTGCCGACGCTATGTTGAACATCACCAACTGGTGGTGTGGCTACAAGCCCAACCGCGTTTACAACTTCATCGTTTACGGTGGCGGCGGTGTTTACCTCGGCTACCATCAGAAAGGTGAAACTCAAGCCGACGGCACCATCGACAAAGGTTACTTTGCAGGTGGCCACGACACCGGCATGGCCCTCCGCGCCGGCATCATCAACAGCTTCAACCTCAGCAAGCAAGTGCAACTGGCCATCGACCTCCGCTACATTGCCACCAGCGCTCCCGCTGAATATGCTGTTGGTGCAAACCAAATCAACAACAACGCTTCCGCTCTGCTGTCGCTGACCTACCTGTTCAACAACCGCACCTGGACTGCCCCCGTTGTTCCCGTTATCCCCGAAATCCCCAACTGCGATCCCTACATCGCTCGCATCCAGGAAGCCGACGCTCAAATCGCTCGTCTGCAATCTCAACTCGATGCTTGCTTGAACCGCCCCGCAGCCAAGGCTGAAGCCGCTCCTTGCAGCGAATCTCTCGCCACCGTTTACTTCCCCGCAGGTTCCAGCACCGTTAGCCGCACCGACCGCAACGTCCTGAAGTCTGTTGCCGGCGAAATCAAGGGCAACGGTCAGAACTACACCGTCACCGGCTGGGCCGACAACTGGACCGGCTCTGCAAGCCTCAACGACGCTCTGCGCAGCAAGCGTGCCGACAACGTGATCAGCATCCTCACCAGCAATGGCGTTGGCGCAGACCAACTCACCAAGGCTGTTGGCGACGGCAACCGCAAGGCTGACCGCTCTCAGATCTACCTGGATCGCTGCGTCACCATCGAACAATCCAAGTAATCCCAACACATCCCCCACATACAGAAGCTCCGAGCCCCACGCTCGGAGCTTCTTTTCGTTTTGAGCCTCTCAACTAAAATTGCAAATATCAATTAAAATTGCTAACTTTGCGCAAATGAATATATGCAAGACACTTTTGGCTCGCATGGCGCTTTGCGCGGCATGCCTGACAGGGCTATCCACCGGCGCGGCCGCTCAAGACAGCATCCCCGAGTTTGACCGCGGCATGTCGGTGCCCACCACATTTGTGCCCAAAGGACAATGGATCACCGGTGTGTCGGTGAGCTATTCGGCATCCTCGGAAGACAACTACAACTTCTTCATCTTCGAAAAGGTTGACGGCAAGAGCTACTCGTTTAAGGTCAGCCCCATGGTGATGTATGCCTTCAAAGACAATCTGGCTCTGGGCGGACGTTTGACCTACAATCGCACTCTGGTGAAGGTGAACAACGGTTCGCTCAAACTCAGCAGCGACGTGCAATACGACGCCGACCACCTCTATCTGTTGACCCACAGCTACGGCGCCACGGCCGCTTTCCGCAACTACATCGCCCTGGGCGGCGGCTCGCGTTTCGGCATCTTCAACGAGGTGCAGCTCAACCTCTCAGGCGGTCAAACAAAGTTTAGCAACGGCTCCGGCACCGACATCACCGGCACCTACTCGCGCAACTTCAACATGCAGGTGGGCCTGACGCCCGGCATGGTGATGTTCCTGAGCAACTATTCAGCCATTGAAGTAAACGTTGGTGTGCTTGGCTTCAACTACAGCCACGCCACCTCCATCACCAATCAAATCTACGAGGCCTCCGTGAAGTCTAACTCAGCCAACTTCAAGATCAACCTCTTTTCCATCACCTTTGGCGCCACATTCTACCTATGAAGACCCCTAAATTTCTCATAAGCGCAGTGGCCGCCATGGCATTGCTCCCCGTGGCCGCCCGAGCCCAAGAGGCTCCGGCCGACGCACAAGATCTGGTGATCGTGAACCACACCGACACCGTGTCGATGATTCTGCCGCAACGCAATCTGGGCCGCTACGACCGCGGTCTGCACAACTATCTGTTCATCCCCAAAGGCGGCTGGGCCGTGGGCCTCACCGCCAGCTACGGCTCGCTGAACACCGACGACATTGAAGTGCTGCAAGTGCTCTCCGACCTTGACTTCACCGGCAAAATCTACTCCATCCGTCCCTCGGTGAGCTACTTCTTCAACCACAACCAATCTGTGGGCCTGAAAGTGACCTACGAACGCGCCATTGCCGACCTGGGCTCGCTGGGCTTGCACATGGGCGACGACATCAGCTTCGACCTGGCCAACGTGAGCTATCACTCGCAGAAATACACCACATCGGTGTTTTATCGCAACTACGTGGGCCTGAACCGCAGCAAGCGTTTTGCCGTGTTCAACGAGGTGGACCTCTCGTTTGCCTCGGGCAACTCCACATTCTCTCGCGAATATAACGGCGAGCCCACGCTCACGCGCACCACCACCACGGCCGTGAGCCTCAACTTCAGCCCCGGCGTGAGCGTTTTCATCATGGAAAACGTGTCGTTCAACGTGTCGTTTGGCGTCTTCGGCATTCACCTGCAGAAAGACCGCCAAGAGACCAACGGCGAGAGCGAAGGCTCGCGCATGACCTCCGGTGCCAACTTCCGTTTCAACATCTTCAACATTAACTTCGGACTCGGTGTACACATCTAAGCATATCCTCGCATTGGCGGCCGCCACCGCCACCGCCGCAATGGCCCTGACAGGTTGTATCTCCAACGACCTGCCCTACCCCAAGATTCAACCCAACTTCACCGCCTTCATGGTGGAGGGGATGAGCGCCACGGCCCAGATTGACACCGTGCGCCGCACCATCACGCTGCCCTTAGGCGAAGAGGTGGACATCACCTCCGTGAAGGTGTTGAGCTACAACATCACCCCCACCGACGCCTCCTTCGTGAAAGCGCTGCCTCAGACGCTGGACCTCACCAACCCCTACGTGACCACCCTGCAGCTCTATCAAGAATATGACTGGACCATCACGGCCACGCAGACCATCGAGCGACTGATGACCATCAGCGGCCAAATCGGCGCCGCCGAAATCGACGTGCCCGCCCGACGCGTGGTGGCATACATCCCCACCACGGCCGACCTCGGCGCCGTGAAGGTAGACTCCATCAAGCTGGGCTCCACCGCCGCCGTGATGTCGCCCAACCTCAACGGCCAAACCGTCGACTTCACCTCGCCCGTGGAAGTGACCGTCACCGACTATGGCCGCTCCGCCACGTGGACCATCTACGTGGAGCAGACCGATGCCTCGGTGACTCTGACTCAGGCCGACGCCTGGACCAAAGTGGCCTGGCTCTACGGCTCCGCCGAAGCCGGCAAAGACAACGGCTTTGAATATCGCGTGGCCGGCACCGAAAATTGGAGCAAAGTGCCCTCAAGCTGGGTTACCTCCAACGGCGGCACATTCACCGCCCGAGTGATCAACCTCACCCCGGAGACCACCTACGAAGTGCGCGCCTACTCCGACCTCAACGTCACCACCGCACAAACCATCACCACCGGCTCGGCACCCCAGCTGCCCAACGCCGACTTCGAACTCTGGTGGATGAACGGCAAAGTCTACTGTCCCTGGGCCGAAGACGGCACCCGCTATTGGGACACCGGTAACCGCGGCTCCTCCACAATGAACAAAAACGTCACCTTCCCCTCGCCCGACACCCGCACCGGCACGGGCTACTGCGCCGAGCTGCAAAGCCAGTTTGTGGGCATTGCCTCCGTGGGCAAATTTGCCGCCGGCAGCATATTCATCGGCGAATATGTGCGCACCGACGGCACCAACGGCGTGCTCAGCTTTGGCCGCGAATTCACCCAGCGGCCCACCGGCCTGAGCGGCTATTTCCGCTACACCGATGCCCCCATCACCAGCGTTGGCTCCGAAGCCGCATTTGCCGACTTCAAAGGCCGGCCCGACACCGCCATCGTGTGGATGGCCCTGATTGACTCGCCCGAACCCTTTGAAGTGCGCACCAAGCTGTCAGACCGCCAGCTCTTCGATTCCAAAGGCTCCTATGTGGTGGCCTACGGCGCCATGGAGGTGGATCACACCGTGGCCGACTGGACCCACTTCAACGTGCAACTCAACTACGTGGCCACCAACCGCACTCCGCGCTATCTGCTGGTCACCGCCTCCGCCAGCAAGTGGGGCGACTACTTTGTGGGAGCCGACGGCGCGACGCTCCTGCTCGACGACTTCCAACTCGAATATGACTACTAACACCGACCAAGAATTCTCCGAAGCGCTCAAGCGCTGTCGCGACATATTTGCCGCCAAGCTCCACGACTATGCCCCCTCGTGGAGAGTGATGCGCCCCTCATCCATCACCGACCAAATCTTCATCAAAGCCAAGCGCATACGCTCGCTCCAGGTGAAGGGCCACGCCATGGTCGACGAAGGGATCATGCCCGAATTTATGGGCATTGTCAACTATTGCATCATAGCCCTGATTCAACTCCGTCTGGGCACGGCCGACTCCGCCGACATCTCCGGCGCCGATGCCCTGAGCCTCTACGACGAAGAGGCCGACCGCCTCTTCAACCTGATGAAGGCCAAAAACCACGACTACGACGAAGCCTGGCGCGACATGCGCGTGAGCTCCTACGTAGACCTGATTCTCACCAAAATCATGCGCATACGCCAGATTGAAGACAATCACGGCAACACGCTGGTGAGCGAAGGCGTCGACGGCAACTACATGGACATGGCCAACTACTCCGTGTTTGGCATCATCCAACTCACCGAAGCCGAAACTCAAGCATGACGGCCAAAGCTAAAGAGCGACTCATCACGGCCGCAGTGTGGACCCTGCGCGTGGCCCTCGGCGCCGTGTTTGTGGTGTCGGGCCTCGCCAAGATGATCGACCCCTACGGCACGCTCTACAAGCTTCAGCAATATGCCGAGGCGTGGCATATCCACGAGCCCCCCTACGGCGTGATGCTCATTGGCGGCTGCCTGCTCTCCGTGGCCGAATTCATCAGCGGTTGGCTCCTGGCCACCGGCTCGCTGCGCCGCGTGGGCCTCTGGGCCGTCACCGCCATCATGGCCGTGATGACGCCGCTGAGCCTCTACATAGCCGTGGCCAACCCCGTGGACCATTGCGGCTGCTTCGGCGACTTCCTGCCCATCAGCAACGTGGCCACTCTGGTGAAAAACCTGGTGATTGTGGCCGCACTGGTGCCGCTGTGGATGTGGAACCGCCGGGTGCGTTGCCTCTATCATCCGCTGATTCAATGGTTGCAAATCCTCATAGCTCTGGTCTACGTGATCATCGTTGGTCTGGTGGGCTATCACGAGCAGCCGATGATCGACTTCCGCCCATTCCCCGTGGGCACCTCCCTGGTGGCCGAAACCGACCTGAGCTCCGCGCTCTATCGCTATCGCAACGACGCCACCGGCCAAGAGCAGACCTTCAGCGCCGACGCCCTCCCCGATGAGGCCGACGGCTGGAGCTACATAGAGCGCGTTGACCAAGCCACGGCCGACGCCTCGTCGACCTTCAGCGTCAGCGACGACGAGGGCAACGACGTCACCGACCTGCTCATCGGCGCCACCGACACTCAGCTGCTGGTGATGATCTCCGACCTGCCCCGCGCCGGCCTCTCCGGCTGCTACAACATCAACGAACTGGCCGACGCCATCTGCCAAGAAGAGGGCGACGACGCTCTGGTGTGCGTCGTGGCCGGCGACGATGCCACAGTCAACCAATGGATTGACCTGAGCATGCCCACCTATCCCGTGGTGAGGGCCGAAGCCTCGGCCATACGCACCGTGGCCCGCGGCACCGTGGCCGTGGTGTGCCTGCGCGACGGCGTCATCGCCTGGAAACGCAATCTCAACGCCATCAACCTCGACAAACTCGACACCGACTCACCCAACTGGGACGTCTACCTCACCGACGGCCCCCGGGAATTCCGATCGCTCACCCTGCTGGCCCTGCTGCTCGAGGCCCTGCTCTGGATGCTCACCTCCGGAGGCCGCCTGCTGCACCTGTGGCTGCTGAAACGCAAAAAGATAACCCAAAAATGATTACCGAACTCCTATCCTCACTTCATCTGCTGGGCCTGACCATCGGGCTGAGCACCTTTCTGATCATCGGGATGTTTCATCCGATAGTCATCAAATGCGAATACCACTTTGGCGTGCGCTGCTGGTGGTGGTTTCTCATCGCCGGCCTGGCCATGTGTGCCGCCGCCTACTTCATCGACGACATACTGCTGTCGGTGGTGTGCGGCGTAGTGGGCTTCTCCTGCTTCTGGTCGATCCACGAAATCATAGAGCAGCGCGAACGCGTGCGCAAAGGCTGGTTTCCCCGCAACCCCCGCCGCAAAGCCGACTGATTTCACGCTTATTGGCTCAAAAAATTTGGGTATGTTGCAGAAAATGTGTAACTTTGCGGTGATTTTCAACAATTGTATCTACGCCGTTAATGGGTAAATTCACTGAATTCAAGCTGATGCTCAAAAGTTTACCTATGGGTAAACACCGCTTTGAGTATCACCTCAACCGCGAGTTCTTCATGAACATGGAGAACGACGTCGTGCGCGATGCCGACATCAACGTGACGCTCGATGTGACCCATCGAGCCGAGGGCTATATGTTTGAATTTCAACTGAAAGGCTCGCTGACGGTGGCTTGCGACCGCTGTTTGGACGACTTGACGTTGCCGGTTGACACCGTCTACAATCTGAACGTGCGCTATGGCGAGGACTACAACGACGAATCAGACACGCTGCTGGTGATTCCCGAAAACGAGAACTACCTGAACGTGGCCTATCTGATTTACGACACCGCCGTGCTGGCCATCCCGCCGCGCTGCGTGCACCCTCACGGAGAGTGCAACCGCGCAATGACAGCGTTGAACAAAAAATACACCACCAACGCCGACGACTCCGACGACGAAGACGCAGCCCTGCGCGACGAACTTCTCGAAGACCTCGACGAACTCGAAGCCGAAGCGCTGGAACAAGACGAAGATTAGCTAAACCCGACAATAACAACTAAAAAAAGTAACTCAAAAACATAATAAAAAGTCATGGCACATCCTAAACGTAAACAATCCAAGACCCGTACCGCCAAACGTCGCACCCACGACAAAGCTCAAATGCCCACTCTGGCTGTTTGCCCCAACTGTGGTGCTTGGCACATCTACCACACCGTATGCGGTGTATGCGGTTTCTACCGTGGCCACGTTGTAATCGAAAAGAACGAAGCCGTTTAATCACGCGAGGTGCCCATGCTGAACGCAAGAATTTCGGGTATCGCCTCTTATCTGCCTGACGATATCCTCGACAACGACATGCTGTCGAAGATGGTCGACACCAACGACGAGTGGATCACCACTCGCGTCGGCATCAAAGAGCGTCGCATACTCAAAGATCCCACCAAGGGCTCTTCATTCATGGGTGTCAAGGCCATTGCGCGACTTCTTGACGAAACCGGCACCAAGCCGGAGGAAGTGGATCTGGTGATTTGCTGCACTTGCAACCCCGACTACCGCTTCCCCTCCACAGGCTCAATCATCTGCCACGAGCTGGGGCTGAAAAATGCCTATAGCTACGACGTGGAGGCAGCTTGCGCCGGATTCTTGGTGGGCCTGCAAGACGGCACCGCCTACATCCGCTCGGGCATGCGCAAAAAGGTGATTGTGGTGGCCACCGAGAAAATGTCGTCGATGACCGACTACACCGACCGCTCCACCTGTCCCCTCTTTGGCGACGGCGCTGCCGCAGCCCTGCTGGAACCCACCGAACGCCCCGTTGGCATCATCGACGCCGCCCTCTACGTTGACGGCTCCGGATGCAGCAACCTGATTATGAAGGCCGGCGGCTCTGCCAAGCCCGCAAGCCACGAAACGGTCGACGCCCACGAACACTACGTGTATCAAGAGGGTCGCGCCGTCTACAAGCACGCCGTGAGCAACATGCTCAACTCGTCGCTGGAAGTGGCCAAGCGCAACAACCTGTCGATGGACGACGTTGACTGGTTTATCCCCCACCAGGCCAACCTCCGCATCATCGAAGCCGTTGGCGACCGCCTGAAGATTGCCCCCGAAAAGGTGTTGGTCAACATTGAACACACCGGCAACACTTCAGCCGCCTCAATTCCCATCTGCCTGGCTGAATACAAAGAGCGTCTCCACCCCGGCGACAAGCTCCTGCTCACCGCCTTCGGCGCAGGCTTCACCTGGGGAGCTATGTATCTGATCTGGGATTGCTAACTCCGACACAGAACTAACTCACAACCGACGCGGCGAGTCATCCCACACTCAACGGAAGACTCGCCGCGCGTGTTTTGCCTGAGGCAACTCACGCCTCCCCCCTCCCGCACCCTGCTCCCTCTCACTCCCTCCCCACACTCTAAACTCAAAATTAATGGACAACAACGTCAAGAACACCTCCGAGCCGGCCGCCAATCATCGCGCCGGATTCGTCAACATCGTGGGCAACCCCAACGTGGGCAAATCCACGCTGATGAACCAACTGGTGGGCGAACGCATGAGCATCATCACGGCCAAAGCGCAAACCACCCGCCATCGCATCAACGGCATCGTCAATGCCCCCGACTATCAGATAGTCTTCTCCGACACCCCCGGTGTGCTTAAACCGCGCTACAAAATGCAGGAAGCAATGCTCACCTTCAGCGAAGGTGCGCTGACCGACGCCGACATCCTGCTCTACGTGACCGACGTCATCGAAGACCCCGAAAAAAATGCCGACTTTCTGGCCAAAGTGGCCAAAGAGAAAGTGCCCGTGCTGCTGGTCATCAACAAGATAGACCTGCTTGAAGGACGCGGCGACCAACTCGGCGAAATGGTGGGTCAATGGCAACAGCGCCTGCCCAATGCCGAAATATTCCCCATCTCGGCGCAAGAAAAATTCAACGTCGACAATCTGATGAAGCGCATCGTGGAGCTGCTGCCCCCCTCGCCGCCCTACTTCGGCAAGGACGCCCTCACAGACAAGCCCGCACGATTCTTCGTCACAGAAATCATTCGCGAGAAGATTCTCGAAAACTACGACAAAGAAGTGCCCTACTCCACCGAAGTGATTGTGGAGAAATTTGAAGAAAAAGACACGTCGATCCACATCATGGCCGTGATCTACGTGGAGCGTGAGTCGCAAAAAGGCATCCTCATCGGACGCCAAGGCTCCATGCTCAAAAAGGTGGGCACCGCCTCGCGCCACGCCATCGAGAAGTTTTTCGACAAGAAAGTCTATCTCGAGCTGTTCGTCAAAGTGGAATCCAACTGGCGCAACCGCGAAAACAAACTCAAATCATTTGGCTATATTCAACAATAAGAAGATATGGGACAATTAGTAGCTATTGTGGGACGCCCCAACGTGGGCAAGTCCACGCTGTTCAACCGCCTGACGCAGTCGCGCCGCGCCATCGTTGACGACACGGCAGGCACCACGCGCGACCGCCAATATGGCAAAGTCGATTGGAGCGGCCGCGAATTTTCGATTATCGACACCGGCGGCTGGGTGGTGAACTCCGACGACATCTTCGAAAGCGAAATCAACAAGCAAGTGCAACTGGCCATCGAACAGGCCGACGAAATCCTCTTCATTGTCGACGCCATGAACGGCGTCACCGACCTCGACGACCACGTGGCCGCCATCTTGCGCCGCTCGCGCAAGCCGGTGATTCTCGTGGCCAACAAGGTGGACTCAGGCGACTGGCTCTACAACGTGGCCGAATTCTATAAGCTCGGCCTGGGCGACCCCTACTCGGTGAGCGCCGTGAGCGGCTTCGGCACCGGCGACCTCCTCGACGAAATCGTCAAGAAGCTTCCGCCGGTCGACGAAGAAGAGCAACTCATGCTCGAGAATCTGCCAAAATTTGCCATCGTGGGCCGCCCCAACGCCGGCAAATCGTCGATTATCAACGCCTTCATCGGCGAAGAGCGCAACATCGTGACCGACGTGGCCGGCACCACGCGCGACAGCATCTACACCCGCTACAACAAGTTTGGCTTCGACTTCTATCTGGTGGACACCGCCGGCATCCGCAAGAAGAACAAGGTGAACGAGGATATCGAATATTATTCGGTGATTCGCTCGGTGCGCGCCATCGAAGCCAGCGACGTGTGCATCTTGATGATCGACGCCACCCGCGGCATCGAAGCGCAAGACGTGAACATCTTCTCGCTGATTCAGCGCAACAAGAAGGGCCTGGTGGTGTGCGTCAACAAGTGGGACCTGGTGGAAGACAAGTCGCAACAGGCCATCTCACACTTTGAGAACGCCATTCGCCAGCGCTTTGCCCCCTTCACCGACTTCCCCATCATCTTTGGCTCGGCCCTCACCAAGCAGCGCATCCATCGCGTGCTGGAGACGGCCATGGAGGTGCAGCAAAACCGCGAACGCCGCGTGCCCACGGCTCGTCTGAACGAGACGATGCTCGAGGTGATTGCTGCCTATCCGCCGCCCGCCAACAAAGGCAAATTCGTGAAAATCAAATATGTGACGCAGCTCAAAGACCAGCGTGTGCCCACTTTCGTGTTCTTCTGCAACCTGCCGCAATGGGTCAAAGAACCCTATCGCCGCTATCTGGAGAACAAAATCCGCGAAAACTGGCAATTCTCCGGCACGCCCATCAACATCTACATGCGCGAAAAATAATGGCAGCATGATGATTAGACGTCTTACCTCTATTCTGATTTCACTCCTTCTCCTCACTGCCCAACTGACCATCCATGCCGCAACAGTCGAATCCGCCACCGAGGCGGATTCGACTCGTTGTGAGGCTCACGCATTTCGCCCGAAGCAGCTGATTGTGCCCGGCGCATTGATTGCGCTGGGAGCCGTCGGCACCATCTATCGCCAGCCGTCGAAATTCGTGGAAACGCAGACAGGATGGACCCACACCACAGTGGGCAGCTACCTGCAATTTGCGCCTCTGGCCGGATACCTGGCGCTGGACTATTGCGGAGTGAAAGCCCGCCACGGGCTGACCGACCGCCTGCTGATGGGCGCCACCGGTGCAGCTCTCACCGTGGTGGCCGACCAAGCATGTAAATGGATCATCGACGAGCGCCGCCCCGACGGCAGCGACCGCCGCTCATTCCCGTCAAACCACACTGCCCTGGCCTTCATGGGGGCGGAGCTCGTGCGCATGGACTATGGTCCGGCAGCAGGCACCGTGGCCTACATTGCCGCCGGAGCCGTGGGAGTGTTGCGCCTGACGTGCCACCGCCACTGGCTCAACGACGTGGTGGCCGGCGCCGGCGTGGGCATCTTGGCGGCACGTGCCGCATCGTGGCTGCTGCCGCTCGAACGCAAGATTCTGGGTATGAAAAACGGCGACGTAGCGGCAGTGATTGTGCCGGGATACGCGCCGCTGACTCGTTCGGCCACGCTCACGGCGGCCATCGTTTTTTAGATTTCAATCGTTAGGCCGTCGTAGGCCAACTCCACGCCATGGGGCAAACGTCGCGAGACCTCCTCGTGCAGCCCTATAGCGTGGCTCATATGCGTGAAATAGGTGCGCCGCGGGCCCACCTTCGCCACCAGCTCCAACGCCTCGTCGACGCTGAAGTGGCTGAAATGCTCCTGCCATCGCAGAGCGTTGACCACCAGTGTGTCGACGCCGCGCAGAAGCTCCACGGTGGAGTCGGCCACGGTCTTAGCATCGGTGATATAGGCCAGCGGCCCCACGCGGAAGCCAAGGATTGGCAAGCGATTGTGCATCACCGGCAGCGGCGTCACCGCCACGCCCTCGGCATCAAACGGCTCTACGTCGATCTCCTTGACGGCAAACGACGGTGCTCCGGGATAGCGCACATCGCCGAACCCGTATGGCACCGTGCGCCGCAGCGCCTCGGCCACGTCGCGTCGGCAATAAATCGGGAAACCGCCCTCGCGCCCCACGCAATAGGGGCGCAGGTCGTCGACGCCGCCCACGTGGTCGTAGTGATAGTGCGTCACCAACAGCGCCGACAACTCCGGCGAGCCCAGTCGCAAAATCTGTTGACGGAAATCCGGGCCGCAATCAATCAGCAGATTGCGCCCGTCGACGCGCAGCAAGGCCGACGCACGCAGACGTCGGTCGCGCTCGTCGGTGCTGGTGCAGGTTGCGCAACGGCAGCCTATCGCAGGGACACCCGTGCTGGTGCCCGTGCCGAGAAAAATCAGTTGCATGACCACAAATTTACTGCTTTTTTCTCAAAATGTTTTGCCGATAAGCGGAAAAGTTGTACCTTTGCACACGGGTAAGTCCTACACGACCAGCTCCCCGAGAATCCCCCAGGTCTTGACCGAAGCAAGGGTATTGGGTCGTAGCGGTGCGATGTAGATCGCTTACCCCTTTTTTCGTGCCCTAATATTTTGAAAACTCGGAAATAATGCGTTTATTTGCATAAAATTTACCGACATCTCCTCCCCGACTATGAATCAGCAGACTGCAAACTTCCCGCCCGACGAGCCCAACAAA
>CAZJWM010000034.1:0-10892 GCA_964549975.1 uncultured Bacteroides sp.
GTCCGCCGTTCAAGCGGGCATCGGGCGAGAATTTGCGCGATTTCAGGAAGTGGCCCAGCACACTGCGCTTCACGCTGGGCTTCGACGCCTCGGGAGCTGCCCAGCCCATGAATTCGTCGGCGTCGTCGCCTTCGCGAATCACAGAGATATGACGATAGGGATATCGCAGAAAGCCGTCGGCACCGATGTTGACGCCTGAGAGCACCGAGCCGGAGATTACGCGGCGATGCGTGTCGCCCTCAAGCTTGCCGGAGAGCAACGTGGCGGCATCAGTGCCGGCCGGAGCCAACAGATATTCCGGATTTTTCACCTCGGGTCCTGCCACGGTGATGAGTGTGTAGGGGTCGATGGTTCCGTTGAGCGCCAATTGGCCTATTTTACATAAGGTGATAATGTCGAGTGTCCACACCGTTTCGCCCTTGTTTACGGGCTTGACGTTGGCAATCTGCACTCCCACGTTGCCCGAGGGGTGCGGACCGCTCACTTCGAGCATCTCGGCGCCGGGAATCGGCTTCAGCGGCGAGCCTTGCGGCAGCGCCACGTAGACTTTGCCGGTGGTGAGTGCGCTGAGGGCTTTCACTGCGGCGGCAAGTTCGCGCTCGTGCTCCTCGCCCATCACGGCATACTCCAAGTGCGGAGCCAGTGGGGCAGAGTCGTAGGCGGTGACGAAGATGTCGCGCGGAGTGCGCTCCGGCATCGGCACAATGTCGTAGGGACGTTGGCGCATCATGGCCCACAGCCCGCTGTGCATCAGTCGGGTGCGGAAGTCATTGGCCTCAGCTGCTTTGAAAGCAGCGAGAGCAGCGCCTGCTTCGGGCTGAATTTCCACGCGGAGAAGCTTTCGGCGCTCGCCGCGAACCACGCTTTTCACGGTGCCGCTCACCGGCGAAATTAATTTCACGTCGGGATGCAGCTTGTCGAACATAATGGGGGCACCGGCAGCAACGCTGTCGCCCTCTTTCACCGCCATCTTGGGCAGAAAACCGGGGAAGTCATCAGGAACGATGGCAACCAACTGCGGCTCAACCCTTTTGATCTGCTGCGGTGATGCAGGATGCGGTGCAGCTCCTGCAATGTTAAGGTCTAAACCTTTTTTTATTTTGAGTTGCATTTCAGTTATAGGGTTAGCAAAATGTGATTGTATCAATCGCACAAAGTTACATTAAATTGGTCAAAATTGCCAAAAAATCGTTTGAAACTTTGCATAATTCCCGTGAAATTTCTAAGTTTGCGCCATGAAAATTCTCACATTATGTGCTGCAATGGCTGCGACGTGTGCTCTCCACGCCGAGTCAGTAGCCACTCACACAGTTATCTGGAGTGCGCCCGAAGCGTTTGATGATGCGGGTTTGCTCCTTAATTACCAAGAAATGCATGGAGAGCAATGGGTTATGAATGCCGTGGTGCGCGTGGCTTTTGCGCAAGGCACCTCGGAATATGCGCCCCAAAGCGTGCTGCGCCCTGATGCGTGCGCCTGGCTCTGTTATGGCGCGGAAGTGCAAATCTCTACGCTTGAGAATGCCAAAATTCTCGGTGTTGAATTCACTTGTTTGCCCGACTATCCGTTTGTGGCCGACGTGGCCGAAGCTTCGCAAGGCGCCATTGAGTGCAACGAGGCCACGGCCACATGGAGCGGCGAACCCACTGAGGCGCTTACCGTGAGCCAAACAGGCAATTTTTCAAACATTTTTGAAGATGGCGCCAGGGTGGGGATTAAAAGTATTGCCGTGACATACAGTAGTGCGGAAATGGAGCAGGCGGAAATTACGGAGCTGACGACCGCAGAAAAGTCCTCTCCGGTTGAATACGACCTGTTGGGCCGACGCATATCCGCCGGTAGCCATTATCGCGGCATTCGCGTGGTCAACGGTCGATTAATAGCCCAATAACGACAGAATCATTGGCGTGAGCAGCGCTGTGAACAAGCCGTTGAGCGTCAGTCCAAGCGAGGAGAATGCGCCATAGCGTTCGCCTCCGCGCTCAATGGCCGCAGCGGTGCCCACGGCGTGAGATGCAGTGCCTATGGACAAGCCTCCTGCAATCGGGCTCTTAATGCGGCTCATTCGCACCATTCTAAATCCGGCCATGCCGCCGAAAATGCCGGTGCACACCACCACTGCGGCGGTGAGTGCCGGATTGCCGCCAATCGACGACGAAATCTCCATAGCAATAGGCGTGGTCACTGCTTTTGGCGCAAGCGACAGAATCACTTCCTTGGATGCACCAAGCAGTTCAGCCACTGTCACCACGGAAATTACTCCGGCCACGCAGCCGGCGAGTTCAGCCAAGAGAAGGGGTAGCAATTGCTTGCGAATTGCTTCCATCTGGCGATATAGCGGCAAGCCAAGAGCCACCACGGCCGGCTTAAGCCAAAAGTCAATGTATTTGCCGCCGGCGGCATATGTTTCGTAGTCCACTCCGCAGCAGCTGAGGAAAACGATCAGCAAAATTATGGCGATAAGGATGGGATTGAGCAATGCCACTCCGGTGCGTCGCTGCAAGATTTTTGCACCAAGAAAAGCTCCAAATGTTAGAGCAATCAGGAAGTAAGGATTGGTGAGAAAATTGCTGTTACTTACCATTGTTAGCTTTTGTTTTTGAAGTGATACTTGATGTCCCTCGGCGCGCCCATTGGTGCACCCAGCCTGTCACGGCGATGATGACGAAGGTGCTCACCACTGTGGCGGTGACGATGGGGAGCCACTGGTCGCGAATCAGTCCCAAACAGCGCATCACGCCCACTCCGGCGGGCACAAAGAAAAATCCGAGGTTCTTCACCAAAAAGTCAGCCATTTTGTCGACCCATTGTTCCTTCACCACTCCTGTGCGGAGCGACACTGCCAACAAAAGCATCCCAATGATGCTGCTGGGCACCGGCACTCCGGTGAGCCACACGATTAATTCGCCCATTGCGAGAAACGCAAAGAGCACTGCGCATTGTAGAATCATAAGTTTTTCTGAATTTTTGTGTGCAAAATTACTCCAAAATGGAGAATTCTTTGTAATTTTGCAGTGAAGAAAACGAAAAATTTTTGTAATAATCACATAATCAATTCTGTTATGAGAAAAAAAATTGTGGCAGGTAACTGGAAATTGAACACCACCCTCGCTGAGGGCGTTACCCTTGCCAAAGATGTGAACGAAGCTCTGGCTTCTCGTACTCCTAACTGCGACGTAGTTATCTGCGTGCCGTTCACCCACTTGGCTTCTGTAGCTGCCGTTATCAACTCAAGCAAGCTCGGCCTTGGCGCTGAAAACTGCGCTGACCACGTGAAGGGTGCTTACACCGGCGAAGTTTCTGCTCCCATGGTTGCTTCAACCGGCGCTAACTACGTTATTCTCGGCCACAGCGAACGTCGTCAATACTACGGCGAGACCTCTGAAATCCTCAAGACCAAAGTAAACTTGGCCCTCGAAAACAATCTCACCCCAATCTTCTGCATTGGTGAAGTTCTGGAAGAACGCGAAAACGGCACCTTCTTCGATGTTGTGAAATCTCAAATCGAAGGCGCTCTGTTTGAACTCAGCGCTGCCGACTTCGGCAAAATCATCCTGGCTTACGAACCCGTTTGGGCCATCGGCACCGGCAAAACCGCTACCGACGATCAGGCTCAGGAGATGCACGCCTTCATCCGCAGCGTCATCGCCGGCAAGTTTGGCAAGGAAGTGGCCGACAACTGCTCGATCCTCTACGGCGGCAGCTGCAAACCCTCCAACGCCAAGGCTCTCTTTGCAAAGCCCGACGTAGACGGTGGCCTCATCGGCGGCGCATCGCTCGCAGCAGCCGACTTCATGGGCATCGTTGACGCTTGGAACTAATCAAGGTCGTAAACCTAAATGAATGTTAAGTGTCGCTCTGCAAACCTTTGCAGGGCGACACGCGTTTTTAACTTTGAATCAACAATAGTCTCCGAAAAATGGGAAACAAAATCTATTGGGTGATAGCCGCCGTGGCCTTTGGCGCGGTGTGTTCAGCCTTCTATTATTGGATATGCCGCCCGCGCCGCTGGCGCTGGGTGAAGTTGGGTGTGTGGTGGATCTGCTACGTTGTGGCTCTGAGGGTGGTCTACCACTTTGTGGCTAAGATTTTCTATTATTGACCAGGGCTTCGGCCACGCGTTCGCCGTCGATGGCGGCGCTGACGATGCCTCCGGCATAGCCTGCGCCCTCGCCGGCGGGATAGAGTCCGGGCATGGAGATGTGGGCCAGAGTGTCGGTCTTGCGCGGGATTCTCACCGGGGATGATGTGCGCGTTTCGTCGCCCACCACTGTGGCTCGCTCCGAAGCGAAGCCGCGCTGCTTGCGGTCAAACTCCATGAAGGCGCGTTGCAAGCGTTGGGCAATGGGTTGCGGAAGCAGTTGATCCACTCGGGCGCTGAAGAGCCCGGGGGCATAGGATGAGGGGTTGAGCGATGAGGACAGGCGGCCGTTGATGAAGTCGGTCATGCGCTGCGCCGGCGCGGCTTGCGTGCCTTTGGGGTTGGCTTGGAAAAAGCGTTGTTCGATTTGCTCTTGATAGTGCATCATCTTCAGTGGGTCGTTGCCCTCGACGTCTTCGGGCAACACCTCCACCACCATGCCGGAATTGGCCCAGCGTGTGCCGCGATTGCCCGGCGACATGCCGTTGACCACCAATTGGCCCGGGGCACTCGAGGCGGGGATGATGAATCCGCCGGGACACATGCAGAAGGAGTAGACTCCGCGGCCGTCAACACGAGTGAGCATCGAATATTCGGCGGCGGGGAGAAATTTGCCGCGGCCGTTGGGCGAATGATATTGCAGACGATCGATTAGCTCCTGGGGGTGCTCCAAGCGCACGCCCACGGCTATGCCTTTGGGCTCCAGGGCGATGCCTGCCCGGAGCAGATGATGGTAGACGTCGCGCGCGGAGTGGCCTGTGGCCAAGATTACCGGACCGCGATGCTCGCGGCCGTCGGCGGTGACGGCGCCACGCACCTCGCCTTGCTCAATGATCAGACGCTCCACGCGAGAGAGGAAGTGCACCTCGCCGCCCTGACGCTCAATGGTTTGGCGCATGGCTTTGATCACGGCCGGAAGGCGGTCGGTGCCGATGTGGGGATGGGCGTCGATGAGGATGTCGGCAGGGGCGCCGTGGCGATAGAGCACCGAGAGAATCTTCTCCACCGAGCCGCGTTTCTTGCTGCGAGTGTAGAGTTTGCCGTCGCTGAAAGCGCCGGCGCCACCTTCGCCGAAACAGTAGTTGCTGTCGGGGTTGACCACGCCCGTGCGCGAAATTTGCGCCATGTCGCGCAGACGCGAGTCCACGTCTTTGCCGCGCTCAAGCACTATGGGTTTCACCCCCAATTCAATCAAACGCAGGGCCGCAAACAGTCCGGCCGGGCCGGCGCCCACCACTATGGCTTGCTCCGAGGCATCTGCCACCGACGGATAATTCAGCGGCATGGCCAGCGCATCCTCGGCCAGCGGCTCCTGGTCGATGCACACCGTGACGTTCAGATTGACCATCACGCGGCGTTGGCGCGCGTCGATGCTACGTCGGGTTGGACGCACGCAGGTGATGCGGTTGGCGTCGACGTTGAGGGCGGTTGACACCTCGGCCAGGAGGCGTAGCGGTTGGTAGGCCACCTCAGGCGGCACTCTCAATTGAAGTTGCTGTTGCATAGAAACGTTTGTTGATGCGGCGTAGCATCACGCAGAGCGTGACGACGGCGGTTAAGATTGCCAGGAGGTCGCTCGCGGCCATGGCCAGCCACACGCCGTCGACTTTCAACACCGGCGGCAGAATCAGCAGGCAGGGGATGAGGAAGAGCAGTTGGCGAGTGAGGCTCAGGAATATTGACAGATGGGGCTTGCCTATGGACTGGAAGAAATTTTGAATCACAATCTGACAGCCCACCACGGGATAGACCACAAAATAGAGGCGATAGGCTCGACGGGCTATGGCTATGAGTTCGGCGTCGGTGGTGAACATGCGGCTCACCTGGTCGGGGAAGAGCTCTGTGATGAGGAAGCCCGCCGTGGTGATGCAGAATCCCACAATCAGGCCTATGCGCAGTGTCTGCTTGACGCGCGGCCAGTTGCCGGCGCCGTAGTTGTAGCCAAGGATGGGTTGCATCCCTTGGGTGACGCCAAACACCACCATCACGAAAAACATGGTGGTGCGGTTGAGGATGCCGAATGCGCCCACGGCCATGTTGCCGGCATCGCCGCCATAGAAGAGCAGCGACTTGTTGATGAAAATCACCACGATGCAGGCGCAGATGTTCATCAGAAATGGCGACAAGCCGATGGCGTAGATGCGGCGCAGCAGCGAGGGCACCACCCAGCGGTTGCGCCACTGGATGTGAACAAAGCTGCGCGGCGAGAGGAAGTGGCACAACACCCACACCAGGCCGCTGCTTTGGCCTATGGCCGTGGCCCATGCGGCGCCGGCTATTCCCCATCGGAAGACGAAGATGAAGATTGGCGCCAACACCAGGTTGACGCCCACGGAGAGCAGCGCCGACACCATGGCTTTGCGCGGATAGCCCGTGGCGCGCATGATGTTGTTGAGGCCGAAAAACACGTAGTTGACCGGCGTGAAGCAGACAATCACGCGCATGAAGCTGCGGGCGTAGGGCAGGGTGGCGTCCGTAGCGCCAAACAGCCGCAAGATATCGTCAAGCCAAATGAAGGTGACGCTGCCGAAGATGGCGGCGTGGATCAGGCAGAAGAGCAACACGTTGTTGACCACGGCCGTGGCGCGGTCCAGGTCTTTCTGCCCGAGGAAAATCGAGCAGATGGTGGCGCCGCCGGCCGAAATCAGTGTGGCAAAGGCCACCAGCAGGTTCATCAGCGGGAAGGTGATGGCCAAGCCGGTGATGGCCATGGCGCCCACGCCTTGGCCAATGAAGATGGAGTCGACAATGTTGTAGAGCGAGGTGGCCACGCTGGCTATGATGGCCGGCACGGAATATTGCATCAGCAGCCGTGGGATGGCTGCCGTGCCCAGTGTCACCGGCGATGAGTCGGCGCGGTCTGTTGCTTCGGTTGTTGACTCGCTCATTTTTTTTCGGGGGGGGGGTGGATTACTCCACGTTGAGGTTGGAATTGAGGCGCTGACGCACCACTTCATACATCATAACGCCGGCGGCCACCGACACGTTCAGTGAGCCGATCTGGCCGAACATGGGGATGGATGCTCCGGCATCGGTGAGTTTCAACACCTCCGGGGAGATGCCCACGTCTTCGGCGCCCATCACCAGCGCCACGGGCGTGGTGTAGTCGATTTGAGTGTAGGGAGTGGAGGCCTTTTCGGTGACGGCCACCACCTTGTAGCCGTTGTCTTTGAGAAACTTCACGGCCAGGGCTGCCGAGCGCTCGCGGCACACCGGCAGGTGGAGCAGGGCTCCGGCGGAGGTCTTCACGGCGTCGCCGCCCACGCTCACGCTGCCATGCTCGGGGATGACAATGGCGTCGGCGCCGACACATTCGGCCGTGCGGGCTATGGCGCCGAAGTTGCGCACGTCGGTCAGCCCGTCGAGCACGATGATGAAGGGCAGGCGGCCCTCCTCATAGAGCGCCGGCACCAGGTAGTCGAGGCGATGATAGGTGACGGCGCTCAACACGGCCACCACGCCCTGATGGTTTTTGCGGGTGATGCGGTCGATGGTCTGCACGGGCACGCGGCGCGTCACCACGCGGTGGGCCTTGATCAGTTGCAGCAATTCGCCGACGAGGTCGCCTTGCAAATCTTTGCGTATGAGGACTTTGTCGATGTCGCGACCGGCTTGGATGGCTTCCATCACGGCACGTATGCCAAAAATATATTCAGATTTGTCCATAAGTTACTACTCCGTTTTTACCCCACAAATTTACGAAAAATAGCTCACACCTGCAACCCGCCCACCGAAATAGCAAAAATCTTGATAGAAAATTGCATCAGACGCAATTTTTATCAAAAATTTTTACTACATTTGCGGCGATGGAACTGCAAGATTTCAGAAATATACCTGTGCGCACGAGCGATTTCGGCGATGTTTATCCACATTGCCGGGAGATTCCGAACAAGGTGTTTCGCCTTGAGCGGGATGGAATGATTGTGCGCCTGAAGAGGGGCCTCTATGTGGTGTCGCCAAAGGTGAGCGGCCGGATGCTGTCGACCTTCCTTGTGGCCAATCATCTGACCGAGAAGCCCTCCTACGTGTCGATGCAAAGCGCTTTGCGTCACTATGGGCTGATTCCGGAGGCGGTGTATGCCACTACGTCTGTTACGCTCGGAGCCGCCAAGGTTTTCGAAAACCGATTGGGCACGTTCAGCTACGTTCATGCCGATGCCGACTACTATCCCATTGGCATTACCGTTGGCGAGGAGGCGGGTGTGAACTATCTGATAGCCACACCGGAGAAGGCTCTGTGTGATTTGGTGGCGTTTACGCCCCGGCTGAATTTGCGCTACCTTTCTGAGGTTAGACGATTTCTTCAGGAGGATTTGCGGCTTGATATGGAGCTGTTTCATCAAATGAATGTAGATGCCTTTCGGCTCTGTGCGGCCCTGTCGCGCAAGAAGCCGATGCTGCGCCAAATAATCAAACTTATGGAGAATGGAAACGATATTTGATCAGATGCTGCAGCGCTACGACCTATCCACTCCCACGGCCAAGCGCAATGCCACGTATGAGGTGATGCAGCAAGTGGCACTTGCCGGACTTGAACGCGGCGGATTTTTTAAGCATGCTGCGTTTTATGGCGGCACGTGTTTGCGTATATTCCATGATTTACAGAGATTTAGCGAGGATATGGACTTTACGTTGTTGCAGCCGATGTCGGATTTTAAGCTTGAAGACTATTTCCAGCCGATAGTGGATGAGTTTAAGGCCTCTGGGCGAGATGTGACCATCTCCAAAAAGAACAAGTCGGAATTGTCGAAGGTAGAGTCGGCATTTTTGAAAGAGGATACCGGGGTTTACAACATTGCATTTCAGACGGAAAAGAGCATAAAGGTGAAGATTGAGGTTGACGTTTGTCCGCCAACGAATTTCGGCACGGAGATGAACCTACTGCTATGGCCGCGTTCGTTTATGACGCGATGCGTTGGTTTGTCAGACCTGTTTGCCGGCAAGATGCATGCGTTGATATTCCGCAAGTGGGGTAGTCGAGTGAAGGGGCGTGATTGGTATGACTTTGAGTGGTATGTGCGTCATGGAGTGCCCCTGAATTTCAAGCACTTTTGTGAGCGAGCTCACGACTTCAACGGGCTCACACCAACACTTGACGAGTTTTATGCTTTGCTCAAGGAACGTTTGGCCTCAACGGATATGGCTATGGTGAAGCGCGATGTGCTTCCGTTTGTCAAATCGGCCGCCGATTTGGAAATATGGTCGAATGACTATTTTTTGAGATTAGTTGGGATGATGAGAGTGGAAGAGTGAGAGGGGTGTAAAAAGGGGCGAGCCGGCGGGGCCGGCTCGCGAGGGGTGTGTGTTTTTCAGTATGTGTGGGATTAGAAATTCATTTCAGAGGCAACTTGTTGGATGTTGCGCGAGCCGATGGTTCGGAAATCGGTGATGAGGTTGTTGCGACAGTTGACGTAGCGGAGCGATTCGTCGTAGGTCACGGAGAGCATTTGCAGTTGGTTGTTGTTGCACACGAGGCGTTGTAGGAAGCTGAAGTTGTCGAGTGAGAGCTCTGTGAGGTCGTTGTAGGAGCAGTCGACGTATTGCAGCAACGGGCAGTCGGCGATTTGCAGCGAGGTGAGGTCGTTGTAGGAGCAGACCACGTCGACCAGCGTCGGGCAGTCGCGCACCAGCAGCGAGGTGAGCGCGTTGTTGCTGCAAAGAAGCGTGCCCAGCGAGGGTAGGGAGCTGATCACCAATTGCTGCATTTGGTTGCTGTCGATGTTGAGGTTGGTCAGCGATGTGACGCCCACGAGGGTGAGTTGGCGCAGGCGATTGTAGCCGGCGTAGAGAGTGCGCAGGGCAGTGCAGCCGCTCACGTCGAGGCTCTCCATGGAGCAGGCTTGCACGTTGAGGGTGACGAGTTGCGAGGAGTTGGCGGCAGAAAATTCCACAAAGTGGTTGTGGGAGGCGTTGAGCGTTTGCAGTAGGGGCGTGTCGGTGAGGTTGATGTCTATCAGGCGGTTGCGGTAGATGTTGAGCGAGCGCAGGGCGGTGCAGTTGGTCAGGGTGGCCGCGGTGAGTTTGTTGTTGTTGGCGCGGACGGAGGTGAGGGCGGCGTCGCCGGTGAAGTCCACCGAGGTCAAAGCGTTGTGGCTCACGTTGACGGCCTCCAAGGCGGTGAATCCGCTCAGGTCGAGGGGCCCGGCCAGACGGCGGTCGCTCCAGTCGATGGCGGAGACGTGTGGACCAACAAGTGTGACGCCCTCCCATGTGGAGGGGTCTTGCAGATTGGTGATTTTCAGCACTTGGGCATTGCTTTTGCCGCTTTCGGCCGAGGGAGCCGAAAGGAAAGATTGCAGCTTTTGCAGCTCTGTGGCCACGAGGGTTTGGGCGTTGCCGTAGGCCAGGGCGCCGAGGCCCGCAGCCATGACGAGAAACTTTTTCATAGGGAAGTTACTTGTGTGTCTGACAGTGAGTGTGTGAGTGCGTGTTGATTTGACAATCAAACGCCACTCCCCTCAAAAAAGTTCACCGGGCCGGCCCGGAAAATAGGGTCTTTAAGGACTTTAGGGGCCTTAAAGACCTTAAGGACTTTTAATTATAAACTCTAAACTTTAGACTCTCAACTCTCGACTTTCAATTTTCAATTATCAATTTTCAATTCAGAAGAGCCGGCCGCGGCGGGCAATGCGGCGCGAGAGTTGGTTGCCGAGGGCCACGCCGCCGATGGTGATGATTGAGCCGGTGAGGCCCATGGGGGTGATGGCTTCGTGGAGAATGAGGGCGCCGCCAATCATCGTGACGATGGGTTGG
>CAZJWM010000034.1:10992-19327 GCA_964549975.1 uncultured Bacteroides sp.
GGTGATGGCTTCGTGGAGAATGAGGGCGCCGCCAATCATCGTGACGATGGGTTGGAAATAGAGGTAGGTGCCAGATTTGATGGCGCCCATTTTGCCCACCACCCAGGCCCACAGCGCGAAGCACACCGTGGAGGCCAATACGCCGAGAAACAGGAAGTTGCCCATCACCACCGGTTGCAGAAGCCGCTCGGCGTGGAAGGGAGTGTGGTCGAAGGCCAGGAAGGGGATGGAGGTCACCAGCCCGTAGAAAAATGTTTTGCGGGTGATGGCTATGGCTGAGTAGATGGGGTTGAGTTTGCGGAGAAGCAGCGAGTAGAGGCTCCAGCAGATGGCCGACATCAGCGCCAGGAAGTCGCCCAGCAGGTGGAGTCCGGCCGAGGAGTTGGCGTCGGCGGCAGAGTGTTCGGCGCCGCCAATCACTATAAGGCTTACGCCGGCAAA
This sequence comes from uncultured Bacteroides sp., assembly GCA_964549975.1. Classification (GTDB taxonomy): domain Bacteria; phylum Bacteroidota; class Bacteroidia; order Bacteroidales; family Muribaculaceae; genus UBA3263. Next base: position 11,434 of record CAZJWM010000034.1, read on the forward strand.
GGCCACAATCGAGCCGATGACCACCCCGGCATTTGGTCGCTCCGAGCGATAGAGCACGCCCACCAGCAGGGCCGTGATGAGCGGCGTGGTGCACGTGATGAGCGACACGTTGGTGCTGGAGGTGTAGAGCAGCGAGGCGTTTTCGGTGATGAAATAGACCGAGCCGCCGCAGACGCCGCTCAGCAGAAACAAAAGTTCATGCTGAAGCGAATGGGCGCGCAGCGAGCCGCGGCTCATCAAGAGCAGCAACACGTAGGCAATGAGGCAGCGGCCCACATAGACCTGCACAGGCGAGAAGCCGTTGTCGAGCAGCACTTTTGACCCGGCAAACGACATGCCCCAGAAGATGATGGTCAGTGTGGCGGCCAAATGCACCCAGGCCGATGCGGAACCTCGGCGAGAAATTTTGAAACTTGTCATAAAAAGTTTTTGCGGCAATCTTAGTGCAAATTTACGCTAAAGTTTTCATTTCTCAATAAAAAACGATATATTTGCAGAGCAAAAATCTCTAACTTATAAAATCAACAAATCTAATGAAAGTATCTAAAGTATTGTGCATCAGCGCACTCGCCGGTGCGATGCTGTTGAGCAGCTGTTCGTCGATGACCAATCTCGGCAAAGGCGCCGCAATTGGCGGCACCGGCGGTGCTGCACTTGGTGCCGGTGTGGGCGCTCTGATTAACGGCGGCAAAGGTGCTGCCATTGGTGCTGCTGTTGGTGCCGCAGTTGGCGCCGGTGCCGGTATGATCATCGGTAAGAAGATGGACAACCAGGCCAAACAGCTTGCCGCCATCGAAAATGCACAGGTAGAAACCACCACCGATGCCAACGGTCTGCAGGCCATCAAGGTGACCTTCAGCGGAGGTATCCTCTTCCCCACCAACGGCTCTACCCTCACTGCAGCCGCTCGCACCGACCTGAGCGAATTTGCCACCTCGCTGCAGCAGAACCCCGAAACCAACGTGCAGGTCTATGGCTACACCGACAACGTGGGCACTCAGGCCGCCAACGAAAAGGTGAGCACTGCTCGCGCAGACGCCGTTAAGACCTATCTGCAGAGCTGCGGCGTGAGCACAAGCCGCATTGAGGCTCAGGGCCTGCCCATGACCAACTACGTGGCCAGCAACGACACCGAAGAGGGTCGTGCCCAGAATCGTCGCGTGGAAATCTACATTTCCGCCAACGAAACCATGATTCAGCAGGCTGAAGCCGAAGCTGCCGCTCAGAAATAATAAATGCGTAAAAACATTAAACCATCATCTATTGCACGCGCCATGCACCACTGTGTGCTGGCGCTTGCCTTTGGTGCATCTGCCTCCTTGGGGGCTCATGCCCTCAACAGCGACGCCACGGCCGTGGCTCGCAACCTCGACATTTTCAATGCGCTGATTCGCGAATTGCAGTTGAGCTACGTCGACTCCATTGATGCCAAAAAGACCGTGGAAGACGCCATGCTCTATATGCTTGACGCCATCGACCCCTATACCACCTACTATTCCGCCGACAACGTGGAGGAGCTTAGCAGCATCTCCTCGGGCGAATATGGCGGCGTGGGTTCGCTCATTGGCAAACGGCGCGACGGCCGCGTGGCCTTCACCGAGCCGTTGGAAAACTCGCCGGCCTATCAAGCCGGTGTGCGTGGCGGCGACATCATCCGAGTGGTGGGCACCGACACCATCCGCCCCGGCATCGAACTGGCCGACGTCACCGCCAAACTCAAAGGCACACCCGGCACCACGGTGAAAGTGGAAGTGACGCGCCCCTATGCGCAGGCCGACTCGCTGCTGACCTTCAACATCCTTCGCAGCAAGATTGCCACTCCCGCCGTGAGCTATTACGGCACCACCGGCGCCGATGGCCGCGTGGGCTACATCTATCTCAGCTCCTTCACCGACTCCGCCCCCGAGGAGGTGCGTCAGGCCGTGGAGGATATGATCAAAAACAAGAAAATCACCTCGCTGGTGCTCGACCTTCAGGAAAACCCCGGCGGCCTGCTTGAGAGCGCCGTCGACATTGTGGGCCTGTTTGTGCCCAAGGGCACCGAAGTGCTCCGCACCCGCGGCCGCGACGCCGACAGCGAGAAAATATATCGCACCTCGCGTGCGCCCATCGCCGAGAAGATGCCTCTGGCCGTGCTCATCGACGGCTATTCGGCTTCGTCGGCAGAGATTGTGGCCGGGTCGCTGCAAGACCTCGACCGCGCCGTCATTGTGGGCGAACGCTCCTTTGGCAAAGGCCTGGTGCAATCATCGCGCTCGCTCCCCTACGACGGCGTGTTGAAACTCACCGTGGCAAAATATTACATCCCCTCCGGACGCCTCATTCAGGCCATTGACTATTCGCGTCGAAACGACGACGGCTCGGTGGCCCGCACCCCCGACTCGCTGACCCACGTCTACCACACGCTCCATGGCCGCGAGGTGCGCGACGGCGGCGGCATCACCCCCGACTCCGTGGTGAAATCGCCTGCCGGCAACCGTCTGCTCTACAACATCCGGCGCGACGGCTGGGACACCGAATTTGCCACACGCTATGCCTCGCAGCATCCCACCATCCCCCCCGTGGGCGAGTTTGAAATCACCGACAGCATCTTTGCCGACTTCAAACGCGGCATCAACCCCGACGAGTTTAACTACGACCGCGCCACCACCACGGCCCTCTCGGCCCTGCGCACCACCGCGCGCAACGAGGGCTACATGAACGACGCCGTGGAGCAGCAACTCGACTCGCTGGAGCAGCTCCTGCATCACGACCTCAACCAAGACCTCGACCTCAATCGCGACGTGCTCAATCAGATTCTGAGCGATGCGATTGTGCGCCGCTATTATTTCCAACGCGGCGGAGTGGAAAACTCCATGCGCTTCAACCCTCAGCTCATCGAGGCCGTCAAAATCCTCGAGACGCCAAAAGTCTACCAATCCATCCTTGAAGCTAAAAGAACTAACTAAAGCACTGGCCGCCGACGGCCGTCAGAAAGCACTTGGCGCCGCATTGAGCGACGCCAAGCTTGTTTGTGTTCATTCCGTAGCCGGATCGGCCGCCGCCGTGATGTTGGCCATGACCCGCTGCCGCCAAACCATGCTCGTGGTGGCCGACGACTACGACGACGCCGGATATCTCTATCACGACCTTTCGCGCCTGATGGGCGAGAGCGCCGTGGCCATGCTCCCCTCCGGCTATAAGCGCCACATCAAATATGGCCAACCCGACGCCGCGCAGCAGATCATGCGCACCGAGGCCCTGGGTGCTCTCTACGCCCCCGAGTCGAAGTTGCGTTTCCTGGTCACCTATGCCGAGGCGTTGGCCGAACGCGTCTCCTCGCCGCAGGTGATGAGCGGCCACACGCTCAACATCAGCGTGGGCCGGGCCCTCGACCTCAAGCAAACCAAGATATGGCTTCGCGAAAACGGTTTCGCCGAGCAAGACTACGTCTACGAGCCCGGCCAATTTGCCTGGCGCGGCTCCATCCTCGACGTCTATGGCTATTCGGCCGACCTGCCCATGCGCATCGACCTCTTTGGCGACGATGTAGACTCCATTCGCACCTTCAATGTGGAGACTCAGCTCAGCGAGGAGCGCCTCGAGAGCGTGAGCATCGCCGCCAACGTGGCTCAGCAGGAGCGCGGCGCCTCGTTGCTGGAATTTCTGCCGCCGGCCACCGTGATTGCCCTTCGCGGCTCCGCCGACCAACTCGCTGCGCGCGTCAAGGCCGTCGGCGAAGAGAGCTTCAGCGCCTCGGCCGTGATTGCCGACGAGGGCGACCCACGGGCCATGGAGCAGGTGGTCGACGCCGACGACTTTGCCCGCCGCCTCAAGCCGTTTCGCCGCCTTGTGTTCACGGCGGCAGCGCAGCCCGTGGCCGGAGCCGACGCCGTGATCGACTTCAAATGTTCGCCGCAAGGCATCTACCACAAGAATTTCGACCTGATCAGCTCCGAGTTCACCAAGATGCTCCACGAGGGCTATCGGCTCTACATCCTCTCCGACTCGCCCAAGCAGCATGAGCGCCTGCGCGCCATCTTCCACGACCGCGGCGACCAAATAGACTTCACCCCCATCGAGGCCACCCTCCACGAGGGCTTCGTGGACCACGTGAGCGGCTGCTGCGTCTTCACCGACCACCAGATTTTTGACCGCTTCCACAAATATAACCTCAAGAGCGAACGTGCCCGCTCAGGCAAGTTGGCCATGAGTCTCAAAGAGCTTGGCAGCATCGAGCCCGGCGACTTCATTGTCCACGCCGACCATGGCGTGGGCCGCTTCTCCGGACTGGTGCGCTCCCCCGGCATCAACGGCCGCCAGCAGGAGATGATCAAGCTCACCTATCTCAACGGCGACACCATCTTCGTGTCGCTCCACTCGCTGCACAAACTCAGCAAATATCGCGGCAAAGACAGCGTGGAGCCCAAGCTCAACAAGCTCGGCAGCGGCGCCTGGCACAAGGTGAAGGAGCGCACCAAGAGCAAACTCAAAGACATTGCCCGCGACCTGATTCGCCTCTATGCCAAGCGGCGCCAGGAGCAGGGCTTCCAATTCAGCCCCGACGGCTATCTGCAGCAAGAACTCGAGGCCAGCTTCATCTACGAAGACACCCCCGACCAGCTCACCGCCACTCGCGCCGTGAAGGCCGACATGGAGTCGCCTCGCCCGATGGACCGCCTGATTTGCGGCGACGTGGGCTTTGGCAAAACCGAAATAGCCATCCGCGCGGCCTTCAAGGCCGCTGTAGACGGCAAACAGACGGCCGTGTTGGTGCCCACCACAGTGTTGGCCTACCAGCATTTTTGCACCTTCAGCGAGCGATTGAAAGATTTCCCCGTGAAGGTGGACTATCTCAGCCGTGCACGCACCGCCAAGCAGACCAAGGAGATTCTCACCCAACTGGCCGAGGGCAAAATAGACATCATCGTTGGCACCCACAAACTCATTGGCAAGACCGTGAAGTTTCACGACCTGGGCCTGCTGGTGGTCGACGAAGAGCAGAAATTCGGCGTGGCCGTCAAGGAGAAGCTCAAAGAGCTGAAAGTCAACGTCGACACCCTGACCATGAGCGCCACCCCCATTCCGCGCACCCTGCAATTCTCGCTGATGGGCGCGCGCGACCTCAGCGCCATCACCACTCCCCCGCCAAACCGCTATCCCATCGTCACCACCGTCTGCACCATGACCGACGAACTGCTCTCCGACGCCATCAACTTTGAGCTCAGTCGCGGCGGCCAGGTGTTTATCATCAACAACCGCATTGAAGGGCTCTACACGATTGAGAACACCGTGCGCCGCCTCGTGCCCGACGCCAAAATTGTGGTGGGCCACGGCCAGATGCCGCCCGACAAACTCGAAAAGGCGATTATCGACTTCCAGGCCAAAGACTACGACGTGTTGCTGGCCACCACCATCGTGGAGAGCGGCATCGACATGCCCAACGTCAACACCATCATCATCTACAATGCGCAAAACTTAGGCTTGAGCGAGCTCCACCAGCTGCGCGGCCGCGTGGGTCGCTCGTCGCGCAAGGCCTTCTGCTACATGGCCGTGCCCCCGGGAGCTCACATCAGCCCCGTGGCCCATCGCCGCCTGCAAGCCATCGAGAGCTTCAGCGACCTCGGCTCCGGCATCCACATTGCCATGCAAGACCTCGACATTCGCGGCGCCGGCAACCTGCTCGGCGCCGAGCAGAGCGGTTTCATCGCCGACCTCGGATATGAAACCTATCAGCGAATACTCAAAGAGGCCGTCACCGAGCTGCGCACCGAAGAATTTGCCGACCTCTATGCCGACGAAGCCGACGCCGAAGAGCAAGACTACGTGGCCGACTGCACCATTGAGAGCGACTTGGAGTTGCTCCTGCCGGCCGACTACGTGCCGCAAGACCGAGAACGCATTGCCCTCTATCAGGAGCTCGACGGCATTGAGCGCGAACTCGACCTCAAGGCCTTTGCCACGCGTCTGGAAGACCGCTTCGGCAAGATTCCGCAACAGGCCTCGGAGCTGCTGCGCGTGCCCCGTCTGCGCCGCCTGGCCCGCCGTCTGGGCATCGAAAAGGTGGCCCTGAAGCAGCAGCTGATGTATCTCTACTTCGTCGACGACAGCAACCTGGCCTACTATCAAAGTCCCATGTTTGGCCGCATCCTGCAATATGTGCAGCAAAACGTGCGCCGCTGCAAAATCCGCGAACGTGCCGGCAAGCGTAGCATCTCCATTGCCAACGTGGAGAGCGTGGAGGCCGCCGTGGAAATCCTGCAATCCATCCTCGAAATTAAAATATGAACCTGAAAAAACTCTTTTCCGCCGCCCTCACGGCGTCGGCCTTTGCCCTTGGCGCACAAGCCGCCACGGTTGACACTCTGCAAGTGCAGTCCACACACGTGGTCTCCCCCTCGAAGGTGGTGACCATCACCCCCGACGCCGCCTCTCAGGGCCGCCGTTTCCCCACGGTGTATCTGCTTCACGGCTTTGGCGACGACTATCGCTGCTGGACCATCATTCAGCCGCGGCTGGTGGAGCTGGCCGACCGCCTGGAGATGAACATAGTGATGCCCGACGGCCGCAACTCATGGTATTGGGACGTCGACTCGATGCCGCAACTGCAGATGGAGACCTACTTCGTAGCCGACCTCGTGCCCGCCGTCGACGCCGCCTTGCCCACCATAGCCGATGCGGCCCACCGCGCCATCACCGGACTGAGCATGGGTGGCCACGGCGCCCTCTGGCTCGCTTGGCGCCACCCCGACGTGTGGCTCCAATGCGGCTCCACCTCCGGCGGAGTGGACATCTATCCCTTTGCTGACAACTGGCAGCTGCCGCAACTGCTCGGCCCACGCGACCAAAACCCCGAGCGCTGGCGCGCCCACTCCGTGATGAGTCTGCTTGACCGCCTGCCCATCGAGGGTATGCACCTGATCATCGACGTGGGCAACGAAGACTTCTTCCGCCAAGTCAACGAAACGCTCCACGCCCGGCTGTTGGAGCGCAACGTGGCCCACGACTACATCTCGCGCCCCGGCTCCCACAACCGCTACTACTGGGAAAACTCCATCCTCTACCAGCTCCTCTTCTTCCACGAAACCTTCTCTTCAATTGAAAATTGAAAATTGAAAGTTGAAAGTTGAAAGGTAAGAGGTAAGAGTGTAGGGCGGAGAGTAGCCGGATGGAGCCGCCGGGGGCGCCGAGTGTGCTGTCTTTCGGATGGTTATATTTCAAAACATTTTCGCAATGGAAAAGAGAAAAAAAGTGCCAGTTTCGTAACAAATTCATCCTCTGAAAGTATGCAAATTGGAAATTTTTTAGTTAACTTTGCGAGTACGCAACGGACAAAAATGTTTTGCTAATGACCACCACAACTAAAATATAACGGCAGTTATGCCGATACATATAGTCCCCACGATGTAGTCCGTTAAAGGTTTGGTCGCCTGCAAAGATGCTATGTCATGGGGATTTTTTTTCATCGCAAGAACGAACATGAAATTTACAGAAGCCACTCGTGTTCAGATACCTGCAATGGTACATCTCACAAGGTTGGGATATACCTATTTTGGCAAAATAACCGAAGATAAGGCAGGTTCGGTTTATGACCCTGACACTAATATCTTGACTGAGGTCTTTCGCAGTCAATTTGAGAAACTCAACCCACACAATCCCGGTGCATGGGTTGAAACGTTGCGTGACATTCGCAAAGAACTAAATGATGACGATCTTGGTCGTGGCTTCTACACTCGTCTGAAAACGGTTTCTCCATATAAATTAATTGATTTTGAGAACCCGGAGAACAATACGTATCACTTCACAGCTGAGTTTACTTGCAAAAATGGTCAGGATGAATTTCGTCCTGATATAACACTGTTTGTAAACGGTCTCCCGCTATGTTTTGTAGAGGTGAAGAAACCGAATAACCACA
>CAZJWM010000035.1:0-19298 GCA_964549975.1 uncultured Bacteroides sp.
GGTGGCCGACGGCAATGTAGAGCTCGGGGATTTTGGCAAATTCCACGGTGATTTGGTCGATGAGGGCCATGTCGGAAGTCACCCAGAAGTGGTGGCCGAAGCCATCGGGGGCGGTGAAGTCGTATTCGGCCGGGCCGGCGGTGACTTGGCGTATGATTGCTTCCAGAACGGGATTGTCGGGGAACGCGAAGAAGACGGGCTCAACGTTGGCGTTGTTGATGCGCACGTGCTTCATGCGGTCTTCCTCCTTGTCCTTGCGAGTGAGTTCGTGTTTTTTGATGACGTTGTTCATGTAGTCGGCCACGGAGGCGGCAATGACAATGCCATACTGGGTGCGTCCGTTCATCGTTTGGGCATAGATGTAGTAGCACTCCTGACGGTCTTGCACGAGCCAGCCGTTGTCGATAAACTTGTGGAAGTTTTCAACGGCTTTGTCGTAGACGCGCGGGTCGTGTTCATCCGTGCCGACGGGGAAGTCGATTTCGGGCTTGATGATGTGGTAGAGCGATTTAGGGTTACCTTCGGCCTCAGCGCGGGCTTCGTCGGAGTTCAACACGTCGTAGGGACGTGAAGCCACTTCGGTGACCATGTCTCGCGGGGGACGTATACCCTTGAAAGGTTTTACTTCAGCCATGATGTAGGTGTTTATGTGATGTGAATAATGTGGTTTATCGCAGGATGGTTTGAGCGCGGTCGGGGCCCACGGAGAGGATGGTGATGGGCGTTTCGAGTTCGCGTTCGAGGAAGGCCACGTAGTCTTTGAAGGTGGCGGGCAGAGCTTCCCAAGAGGTGATGCCGGTCATGGGTTGCTTCCAGCCGGGGAGCTCGGTGTAGACCGGACGGATGTCGGTGTGCTCAATGTCGTAGGGCATTTCGCGCACGATTTGGCCGTCGATTTCGTAGGCGGTGCAGGCTTTGATGGTGGCAAAGTCGTCGAGCACGTCGCTCTTCATCATAATCAGTTGGGTGACGCCGTTGAGCATGATGGCATAGCGCAGGGCCACCAGGTCGATCCAGCCGCAGCGGCGTTCGCGTCCGGTCACAGCGCCATATTCGTGGCCGATGTCGCGAATCTTCTTGCCGGTTTCGTCGAAGAGTTCGGTGGGGAAGGGGCCTGAACCCACGCGGGTGCAGTAGGCCTTGAAGATGCCGTAGACTTCGCCGATTTTGTTGGGGGCCATGCCCAGACCGGTGCATGCACCGGCGCAGACGGTGTTGCTGGAGGTGACAAAAGGATATGAGCCGAAGTCAACGTCGAGCATCGTGCCCTGAGCGCCTTCGCAGAGGATGCGTTTGCCGTGGCGGAGATATGCGTTGATGGTGTTTTCGGAGTCAACGATGTCGAAAGTCTTGAGATAGTCCACGGCGTCAAACCATTTCTGCTCGAGCTCGGCCACGTCGGGGTTGTTGACGCCCAGTGAGGCCAGAGTGGCGAAATGCTTGCCGCGAGCGGCAGCATAGATGTCGGCAAACTTGGGCGAAAGCACGTCGCCCACGCGCATGCCGTTGCGGCTCACCTTGTCGGTGTAGGTGGGGCCGATGCCTTTGCCGGTGGTGCCGATTTTGCCGGCGCCCTTGGCGGCTTCGAGAGCGGAGTCGAGCAGGCGGTGGGTGGGGAGAATCAGGTGAGCCTTTTTCGAGATTTTCAGCACGTGGCGCAGATCAACGCCGCTGAGCTCGAGGGCTTCGGCTTCTTCGCGGAAGAGCACGGGGTCGAGCACCACGCCGTTGCCAATGAGGTTGATTTGTCCATGTTGGAATATGCCGGAAGGGATGGAGCGGAGCACGAACTTTTTGCCCTCAAATTCGAGGGTGTGGCCGGCATTCGGGCCACCTTGGAAGCGGGCCACCACGTCGTAGCGCGGTGTGAGCACGTCAACCACTTTGCCTTTACCTTCGTCGCCCCATTGGAGGCCTAACAACACATCTGCTTTCATGTCGAGAAAATTTGTTTAGAATTGCTATGATTAGTTTTTTGTATTCACTTTTTTTGCTGCTGCGGCCCGCCGGCATTGAGCACACGTGCCATAGACAAACAGCTCCATTCGGGCCGACGGCTTGAAGTCGCGCATCGGCTGTCGGGCCACCCACTCGCGCAGCGTTGCCGCGCTTCGGCGGTGGACCTTTCCGCAGGTGGAGCACACCATGTTGATTGTAGGGGCCGACGACGAGGCTCTCACCCTCTCGTAGGTCTTGCCTTTGACGCCGACGTAGCTGCGGACCACTCCGGCGTCGAGCAGCAGCTTCATGGTGGAGAACACCGTGGCCCGGCTCACCATGATGGCCGAGCTCTCGGCGGCTTCCACCACGCGAGATATGGCAAAACGTCCCGACATTGCAGCCACAATGTCGAACACCACCATGCGCTCCAAAGAGAGGCGCTTGCCGTTGGCCTGAAGGTAACGGCAGAACGCTTCGCGCTGTTGAGTTGTTTGTTTTGCGTCCATATCGACACGCAAAGTTAACACTTCAAAATCAAAAATGCCACATTTCGGCGCATAAAAATTTTGCTCACACAGCAAATTTGCGTAATTTTGTGCACCCAAATACAGAATTTCACAACATTAGACTATGAATGAGATATTGCAGGTGATTGAGCAGCGAGGCATCAGCGAAGTGTTGATTGACTCGCGTTCGGTCGTTGAACCTGCTCACAGCATATTTTTCGCATTAGAAACCGCCACCGGCAACGGCCATCGCTATTTGCCCCAACTCGTGGAGCAAGGCATTGCCGCCGTGGTGGTGCAGCAATGGCCCGACGACCTCGACCCGCGTCAAACCCGCGTGATTCGCGTGGCCGACACCTTGGCCGCGCTCCAGGAGGCTGCCGCCGAATATCGCCGCACCGCTTTGCGCGACTGCACGGTGGTGGCCGTGGCCGGATCGCGTGGCAAGACCATCGTCAAAGAGTGGATTGCCGCGGCGCTGAGCCACGTGGCACCCACAGGCCGCTCCCCGCGCAGCTACAACAGCCAAATCGGCGTGGCCCTGTCGGTGTTGGCCATCCGCCCCACCGACCGCTATGCCGTGATTGAGGCCGGGGTGAGCCGCGCCGGCGAAATGCAACGCCTGCGCCACATTCTGGCTCCGGATGGGGTGGTGGTGACCAACGTTTTGGCCGACCATGCCGCCGGATTTGAATCCATTGAGCAGAAACGTCAAGAGAAACTGTCGCTTGCCGCCGAGGCAAAATGGCTTGTTGAAGGCAAGGCCGACAGCGACTATATGAAGGCCAATGCCGAGACCGCTGCGGCCGCTTTGGCGCATCTCGGAGTCACCGCTCAGAGCGGCGATTTTCGCTCGTTGCGTCCGCGCATCGACGTGACCGAAGGCGTGAACGGTTGCGTGATTATGGTCGACGAATTCACCTGCGACATCCTATCCACGCGCTCGGCTTGCGACTTCATGCATCGTCGCCAAACGCCCGACTTGGCCGGACGCGCCATCATCATCGACGCCCCTAAAGACGGCGACTATCAAGGCCTGCAACATCTGGCCGAAACCTACGGCCTGACGCGCCGCATAGGCATCGGTTTCACCTGCCAACTCTCAGGCTGGACAGTCTACGCCAACGCAGCGGAAATGCTTGCCGAAGTGTCGGCTGCCGACTTTGTCAACCAGCTGATATTGGTGAAGGGTGAGCCCGACGGCGAGGCCGTGAAAGTGGCCGAAGTCTTGCAAGCACGCCATCACGAAACCGTCCTTGAGGTGAACCTCGACTCCATAATCCACAACTTCAACCACTATCGCGCCATGCTCAAGCCCACCACCGGCCTCGTGGCCATGGTGAAAGCCGGAGGCTATGGCGTGGGGTCATACGAATTGGCCAAGACACTCCAGAGCCAGGGCGCGGCCTATCTGGCCGTGGCCGTCGTCGACGAAGGCGAAGAGCTGCGCCGTGCTGGCATCACCATGCCCATCATGGTGCTCAACCCAAAAGTCACCAACTACGACTCCCTCTTTGCCAACGACCTTGAACCCGAAATATTCTCCTTTGACATGCTCGCCGAGATTGTGCGCGAAGGACGTAAACGCGGCATCACTGACTATCCCGTGCACATCAAATTCGACACCGGCATGCATCGCCTCGGTTTTGAATTGGCCGACGTGGAGCAACTTGGCCAAGTGTTGGCCGCTCAAAGCGTGGTGAAAGTGCGCTCCATCTTCTCGCATCTGGCCACGGCCGATTGCCTCGACATGGACGAATACACCCTGGCGCAGCTCCACCTGTTTGAGCGCATCGACGAGGCCATGAGCCGCTGCGTGCCCTACAAATATCTGCGCCACATACTCAATTCGGCCGGCATTGCCCGCTTCCCGCAATGGCAATACGACATGGCTCGCCTTGGCATCGGCCTCTATGGCGTTGACACCCTCGACATCGCTCAGACGCGCGACCTCCACACCGTGTCGACCCTGCGCACCATCATCATTGCCATCAAAGAGCATCCAGCGGGCAATTCCATCGGCTATGCCCGTCGCACCATTCTCGACCATCCGGCCCGAGTGGCCACCGTGCCGGTGGGCTACGCCGACGGCCTGGATCGCCATCTGGGCAACGGCGGCGGCGAAATGTGGATTGGCGGTGTGCGCTGCCCAATTGTGGGCAACATCTGCATGGATGCCTGCATGGTTGACGTGACCCGTGTGCCCAACTGCCGTGTGGGCGACTCCGTGGAGATATTCGGCGAGAATATCAACGTCAACGAAGTGGCCGAGCGCCTGGGCACGATTCCTTACGAAGTACTTACCTCCGTTTCGCCCCGAGTGAAACGCATATATTATCGCGAATGAACCCCAAAGATATTTCGATTGACAGCTACGACTATCCGCTACCCGAGGAGCGCATCGCCGCGCACCCCTTGGCCGAGCGCGACCACTGCCGACTGCTGGTGAGCCGTCAGGGCCAAATCAGCGACCACTTTTTCAACGAAATCGTGGAGCTTTTGCCCTCAAACGCCCTGCTCATCTACAACAACACTCGCGTCATCAATGCGCGCCTGCGCTTCCACAAAGACTCCGGTGCACTGATTGAAATCTTCTGCCTGGAGCCCGTGGCTCCCGCCGACTACGTCACCTCGTTTGCCGCCGACGGCGCATCCGGTGTGGAGTGGAAATGCTTTGTGGGCAACTCCAAGCGCTGGAAGTCAGGGACGCTGACCATGACTCTGGCCGACGGCACTCAGCTTCACGCAGAGCGCACCGCCAAGGTTGACGATGCCTCCACTGTGCGCTTCACCTGGACCGGCTCGCAATCGTGGGCCGAAGTGATTGCCGCTGTTGGCGAACTGCCCATCCCGCCATATCTCAATCGCAGCACTGAAGAAGCCGACAAAACCGACTATCAGACAGTGTTTTCGCGCATCGACGGCTCCGTGGCCGCTCCAACTGCCGGACTCCACTTCACCCCTCAGCTGCTTGCGCAACTCGACGAGCGCGGCATCTGCCGCCGCGAGCTCACCCTCCATGTGGGCGCCGGCACCTTCAAGCCCGTCAAAGCCGACCATATCGGTCAACACGAAATGCACGGCGAATTCATCGAAGTTGACCGCCGGCTCATTGAGCAACTGCTGCAAGCCGATCGCCCGGTCATAGCCGTGGGCACCACCTCGGTGCGCACCCTTGAAAGCCTCTATCATCTCGGCTGCCGCGCCGCCACCGGCGAGAGCATCGACGAATTGCCGCAGTGGTATCCCTATAGCCCCACGCACCCCAACCTCACGCTCTCGCAAGCCTTAGAGGCACTGCTTGGAGCCATCGGCAACACCCTGATGGCCTCCACCAGAGTGATCATTGCCCCCGGCTATCAATATCGCGTGGTGGATGGCATCATCACCAACTTCCACCAGCCGCGCTCCACATTGCTGCTGCTTGTTAGCGCCTTCATCGGCGACGGATGGCGAGAGCTCTACGACCACGCTCTGGCCAATCCCGGCTATCGCTTCTTGAGCTACGGCGACGCCTGCCTTTTGATGAAATAACCCTCCGCATCTCGAGCCATGTCGATTGAAATCTATAAAGCCGACACTGAAAGCGAACTTCCGTTGGTATATGCCGACGGAGGGATTCGCGCCGGATTTCCCAGCCCGGCACAAGACTATGTGACCGAGAGCATCGACCTCAACAAAGACCTCATTCAGCACCCCGCGTCGACGTTCTACGGCCGCGTGGTGGGCGACTCCATGGAAGAAGAGGGCATCACCGATGGCGACATACTTGTGATTGATAAATCGCTGGAGCCTGAAAACGGCGATTTGGCAGTGTGTTGTCTCGACGGCGAATTCACCCTGAAGCGCATCAAAGTGACGGCCGACAATCGGCTGTTTCTGATGCCGTCGAATCGCCGCTATAAGCCCATCGAAGTGTTGCCCGAAAATGAGTTCATGGTGTGGGGCGTGGTGAGCTACACCATCAAGGCCAATCGCCGCCGACATCGGTGATAGGGCTGGTTGACTGCAACAACTTCTTCGTTTCGTGTGAGCGCGTATTCAGGCCCGACTTGCTCGACAGACCCGTAGTGGTGTTGAGCAACAACGATGGTTGCGCCGTGGCCATGAGCAATGAGGCAAAGGCCCTCGGCATTAAACGCGGCACCCCGTATTTCCAATTTCGCGACGTGGCCGAGCGCCACAACGTGGCTGTGTTTTCCGGCAACCACCGACTCTATGGCGACATGTCGGCCCGAGTGATGCAGACCCTGCGCGAAGAGTCGGAAGCCATTGAAGTCTATTCCGTCGACGAGGCGTTTGTCCACGTGCCGCAACAGACCACAGACTACAATGAATATGGCCGCTATCTGGCGCGCAGAGTGCGCCGCTGCACCGGCATCCCCGTCTCCGTGGGGTTGGCACCCACCAAGACCCTGGCCAAGATTGCCGCACGATTTGCCAAGAAATATCCGGGCTATCACGGAGCCTGCACCATCGACTCCGAGGAGAAACGACTAAAGGCCTTGGCTTTGACCGAAATCGGCGACGTGTGGGGCGTGGGGCGCCGCAACAGCGAGAAACTGCTGCATCGCGGCATCACAAATGCGCTGCTCTTTGCGCAAATGCCGCGCGAGGCCGTGCGCAGCCTCTTCACCATTGTGGGCGAACGCACGTGGCTGGAGCTGAACGGCACCCCCTGCATAGCTTACGAAATCACTCCGCCCGACAAGCAGACCATAACCTCCTCGCGCTCGTTTGCCACCGACCTCTACGAGCTCAGCGACCTGCAAACGGCCATCGTGGCCTTCTCCACTCTTGTGGCCCGCAAACTGCGCGAACAGCAGAGCTATGCCGGCGAACTCACCGTCTACATCTGCACCAATCGCTTCCATGAAAACTCCCCGCAATATGCCAACAAAGCCACCATCCGCTTGCCGCAAGCCACCAACTCCACCACCGAGATAACCAAGGCTGCCGGCATAGCCCTGGAGCGCGTCTTCAGGCGCGGATTCGGCTACAAAAAAGCCGGGCTTATTGCCACACGCCTCGTGGGAAAATCGCACGTAGAACAAGACCTCTTTCTCGACCGCGCCGAGCTGGAGCGCAATGAGCGGCTCCATCGAGTGATCGACTCCATCAACTCCTCGCCCGGCAATCGCAATTGCATCCGTTTGGCGTCGATGACCTCCGACGTGGGCGACCTCACTCGCCGGGAACATGAGTCGCGACTCTATTCCACGCGACTGACCGACATCATCGAAGTCCACGCCCGATAGCCACAAAAGAAATAGCGCTGCCAATGGTCGAGAGCCGACCACCGGCAGCGCTAAATGTTTGCGCGTTGGGGGGGGATTAGAACTGAGCCTTCACAACGGTGGTGTTGCCGGAGGTGGACACAGCCTTGATGATGTAGGCGCCTGCGGGCAGAGCAGTGTTGATGATGCCTTGGGGAGCTGAGGCGGTGAAGACGTTGCGGCCGCTCATGTCGTAGACGTTGAGCGAAGCAGCCTTGCCGCTGATGGTGATGGTGCCGCCGATGGCGGTGGAGATCTTCACGTCGGAAGCGTTGCCGGCAGCCACTTCTTGGATGCCTGCGTTGCCGGGGAGGCTGATGATGAACGAAGTGATTACATCGTCGTCGTTTTCAGCCAGCATGTCGTAGCGATAGGAAACGATGGTCGACATGTCGTCGCTGGCAACGGGCACACCGAGCATGATGTCCGATTCGGTGAGCATTTCGGTGTAGTCGTCGTTGTAGCCGATATAGTAGTTAGTGGTGGCGTTTTCTTCCAACCAGCTGTAGGCTTCGGCGTCTTTGGTGGCTACGAATTCTTCCAGACGGGTGAAATTGTTGGAGCCGGTGGGGCAGATCCATGTGGAGCACATGTAGCCGTCGGGGCACTTGATTGAGCCGAGCATGTCGCCATAAGAGCTGACGAAGTCGATTTTGGTTTCGGCGTCGAAGGTGTCGATGGCATCGGTGGAGAGGTTGAAGCGATAGGGCTCGTAGGTGTAGCCGCTGAAGAAGTCACCGATAGATTTGGTGGCACCATAGTATTTGCCGTTTTGCGACAGGCAAACTTGGTTCATCAAGAATTCGGGGATGCCGAGGCCGTCGTCGCCCATCAGGTTGTAGTAGACCTCGTTGAAGGGATCTTGCACGTCGGAAACCCACTGCTGATAGATGGCCAGATCGGCGTTGTAGGCCACGCGTTCGTCGTCGGTGACAAAGTCATCGAGCTCGGGAGCCACGTCTTCGAAGTCTTCGCCGTTTTCCCAGGCTGCCCAGAAGGCGGTCCAGTAAGCTTCGAGCTGATTGGAGTATTCTTCGTAGCTTTCAGCCGACATATAGTCTTCGATTGAGGGATATTTGGGAGCAGCGGTCCACTCGGGGAACACGGCGTCGCCCTTTTGGAGTTCGGAGTGATAGAGAGTGCCGGTCCAGGTGCCGTCGGCGTTTTCGGTGTAGACCACGGGTGAGTGGTAGTAGCCGTCGTAGGTTGTCATCTGAGCGGCGATGGTTTTGCCGTCGGCGCTGATTGAGTGGGCGATGATGAATTGGGGAGTACGTCCGGTGAAGTCTTTGTCAATCAGAGGGAGTTCCACCAGGGTGTAGCCGCCGGTGTCGTTGCGTTCCCACAGAGCGGGCACCACGTAGACCTCGTCGGCGCTGTAGTCGGTGGCTTTGGGGTAGCAGTAGCCCACGATGCGCGAGCCGTCGGGGGTGATGCCGTTGGCCGAGCTGCCGGCGTCTGACATTGTGGGGAGTGTGTGCCATGTGCCTTCAAAGTCGTCGTCGTTGCGAGTCCAGTAGGCAGCTTCGCCGTTGTAGGTGATTGTGCCAACGACGATGCCGTCGTTGCTCACGGGCGAGCCGTAGCCGGCATTAGGATAATAGTTAGTGTATTCATCCTCGGCGGGATTTGTGGGATCTGTGGGTTCATACGTATCGTCGTTTTGCAGATCGAATACGCGGAATTGGCCGAAACCACAGCTCACGGCCCAACGTCCGTTGGGCGAAATGCGGCTAAATGATTCGTTGGTATACTTCAGCGGTTCGGCGGCTGAAGCTGAGCCAACAATCATAGCGGATGCAGCAAGCAGGAGTAATTGTTGCTTCATAAAAAGTTGGAATTAGGGTTAATAGTTATATAGGTTTAGACAATAATATTGTTCTTATTTTGATTTGGTGGAGAATTGGAAGGCACGCACCACGTCGTCGACCGAGTTGGTGGTCTTGCTCAAAATCCAATGGGTGGCGTAGTTGCCGCCGCCGGCTGGCGCCACGTAGCTTTGTTGCAGTTGCCAACCGAAGGCGCCAAAATAGTTAAGAGCGTCGATGAGCGATTTGAAAGCCATGGTTTTGTTGAAGTCGGTGATGACGGCGGCCTTCAGCGACGTGCGTCGCAGAAATGTGTTGCCGGTTTGCACTTGCACCGACCATGCGCTGTTGAGCTGGCTCATGCTTCCCACCACTTCAATGCAGTAGGTCGACACGGGCGCCGTGTGCTCCACCGTTTGACTCGCCACAGAGTCGGTGGGGATTGTATCTTTTGCTTGGGCCGCGAGGCCAAAAGTAAACAGCAGGCTTGAAGCTAATAAAAATTTATACAGCATCTGTCTTCAGAATGTAGGTTTATCGGCCGCAAATATAGCCAAAAAATATTTACAACGTTAAAAAATTCGACAAAAATTGCAGATTTTGCCGAATTTTTTAGAATTTTGTCAAGAAATGCGTGCCCAATCATACTCTCGCGAGAACAATTGAGCAAGGCGATTGCGCTGTTGGGGGTGGGCCGTGAGGTGAGGATCGGCGTCGAGTAGGGCGGCAGCGGAGGCGCGCGATAGCTCCATGATGGGGCCGTCGGTGGTGAGCGAAGCGAGTTTCAGGTCGATGGGCAATCCGCTTTGCATGGTGCCTTCCAGGTCGCCGGGGCCGCGGAATTTCAGGTCGGCTTCGGCCACGACGAAACCGTCGGTGGTGGAGGTCATCAGCTCCAGGCGCTGGCGCGTCTCCTTGCTGATGGACGGTTTGCTCATGAGTATGCAGAAACTCTGGTCGGCGCCGCGGCCCACTCGTCCGCGCAACTGATGGAGCTGCGACAGACCGAAGCGTTCGGCGTTTTCAATGAGCATCACCGAAGCGTTGGGCACGTTCACGCCCACTTCAATCACCGTGGTTGCCACCAGAATATGCGCCTCGCCGGAGATGAATTTTTGCATCTGACGGTCTTTTTCGTCGGGGCGCATACGGCCGTGCACATAGGCCACTTTGAATCCTTTGAACAGGTGGGAGATGAACTCGTAGCCGTCGGTGAGCGAGCGCAGGTCCATCTTTTCGTTTTCGTCGATGAGCGGGTAGACAATGTAGGCTTGACGGCCTTGAAGAAGTTGGCGGTGAATGCCGTCGTAGACCGACTGACGTTGGTTGTCGTAGCGCAGCAGCGTTTGCACCGGTTTGCGGCCGGGGGGCAGTTCGTCGATGATGCTCACGTCGAGATCGCCGTAGACGGTCATTGCCAGGGTGCGCGGAATGGGTGTGGCTGTCATCACCAACACGTGAGGGGCGATGGTGCCTTTTTGCCATAGGCGGGCGCGTTGAGCCACTCCGAAGCGGTGTTGTTCGTCGATGACCACGAAGCCCAAACGGCGAAATTGCACGGCATCTTCAATCACGGCGTGGGTGCCGATGAGTATGTGGAGCGAGCCGTCGAGCAGCTGTTGGTGAATCACCTCGCGTTGGCGTTTGGGGGTGGAGCCGGTGAGGAGTTGCACGTTGACGCCTATTGGGGCCACGAGTTGCGAGATGGTTTCGAAGTGTTGCGTGGCGAGAATCTCCGTCGGAGCCATCAGGCAGGCTTGGCAGCCGTTGTCGATGGCTATGAGCATGCTCAGCAGGGCCACCATGGTCTTGCCGGAGCCAACGTCGCCTTGCACCAGGCGGTTCATCTGACGGCCGATGCAGGTGTCGGCGTGAATTTCTTTGATGACGCGCTTCTGGGCATTGGTCAGCGCAAAGGGCAGACACTGCGAATAGAAGGAGTTGAAGAAGGTGCCCACGCGGTTGAGCACGTAGCCTTGGAGCGCTTGCGCGCGCGAGCGGCTATAGCGCAGGATGTTGAGCTGCAGATAGAATAGCTCCTCAAATTTCAGGCGAAATTTGGCGTGCTGCATCTCGTCGATGTTGGCGGGGCGGTGGATGGCGCGCAGCGCTTGGCTTAGCGGCATCAGGTGATGCTTGGCTATGGTTTCCTGCGGGAGAGTGTCGCGAAGCCCATCAACCGATGGCAGGATGTTGCCAATCCAGGTGTAGAACGACTTTGACGAGACGCCGCGAGCGCGCAATTTTTCGGTGAGTGGATAGATGCCGCGCAAGCCTTTTTCGTGGTTGCCGGTGCCTTCCACCTCCAAGTCGGGGTGGGAGATTGACCAATGGCGATTGAAGTCCACGGGTTTGCCAAAGAGCAGGTAGGTGACGTCGGGGCTGATGCGTTGGCGAATCTGTTTGATTTGTCGGAACCACACCACTTCGATTGTGCCGGTGCCGTCGGAGAAGAGGCCCACCAAGCGGGTTTTGGCGCCCTGGCCGGCGGTGGTCAGGCTCACGAAGCGTCCGCGAAATTGTGCGGCGGGGAGTTCCGAGCCGCGCAGGTCGGCAATGTGGTAGATGGTGGAGCGGTCGACGTAGCCTGTGGGATAGTGGCGCAGCAAATCGTCGACCGTGTGGATTTTGAGCTCCTTGGCCAACAATTCGGCGCGTGCAGGGCCAATGCCCTTCACGAATTTCACATCCATGTCAGGCGCCATGGTCGATATAGAGTTGAGCGATGGCCAAGTCCATCGGCAGGGTTATTTTCAGGTTGCGGGCATCGCCTTCCACCATGGCAATGTCGGTGAATCCGGCGGCCGACATCACGGAGGCGTCGTCGGTGAAACTCTCGCAATAGGGCAGGGCGTAGGCTTGGCGCAGGAGGTCGGCGCGAAAGGCTTGCGGAGTCTGCACGGCGCGGAAGTTGGAGCGGTTAACCGGGGCACCGTCGGCGGTGCGCAGTGAGTCGACAACGGCCACCACGGGGATTGCGCCCTGGTGGGTGCGGCAGGCGTCGATGGCGCGGCGAATCATGGCGGCCGAGGGTAGGGGGCGCGCTCCGTCGTGCACCAATATCAGGTCGGCCTCCACGTTGGCCGTGGCTTGCAGGGCGTTGCGCACCGACTCCCAGCGTGTGGCTCCGCCGCCGACGGCTATGACCCCGGGAGTGTCGTTCATTGCGTCAATCCAATCGCTACTCAACACCACCACTGTGGTGGCCTCGGTCGAGGCCTCTTGCAGGCGCGCCACGGCATGGTCGATGACTCGGCGGCCGGCCAGAGTGCAAAACTGTTTGGGCTTGTCGGCGCCGAAGCGTGAGCCGCTTCCGGCCGCCACTATGATGTTGATGATTCGCATTGTGTCAAAAAAGGACCGGGTTAGAATGACGTGTAGCGTCGCAACATACACATTGCGGCAATTGTGGCGGCAAGCAGAATCAGGTAGAGCAACATGCTGCCGCCGGTTTTGGGTTTCAGTGGCTGCTTGATCATTAGTTGGCAAAGTCGATGCTCAGGCCGAGCATGAAGCGATGGGGGTTCAACGGATAGTGGGCCAGCGAGAAGTAGTTTTTGCCGCCGAAGAGGCCTTGGTTGAAGTGGGAGTAGAGCACGTAGAAGCGCACTTTGCTGAGCTTCATGTTGGCGTAGACGTTACACATGGGATAGTTGCCCACCTTCACTTCGTTTTGGGTGTGGAATGTCATTGTGGCCGGTTGATAGGCCATGGCGTTGTAGGAGGTGAAGTAGTCGCAGTCCACTCCAAGCTGCAGGTGCAGGGTGGCAATCTTGCAGAGCAGGTATAGGTTGGAGTAGACGGTGAAGTCGGGTAGGGGCAACACGGAGGTGTTGGAGCTCTTTTGGTAGGTGAGGCGGTTGTCCCAGTGGAGAATGCCGAGTTTGAAATTCTGCTGCAACGAAGCGGAAAAGACCTGTACGTTGGGCGAATGTTGCGTTGGCAAGCCCTCGTTGTTGAAGTAGACGAGGTTTTTCACGTCCTCCACGTTGACGCCGATGGTCGTGGCGGTGTGGGGCACGTAGATGGTGCCGCCAAAGCGGGTGCGGGTGGTGTTGCTGAAGTCGTTATTCCAGATGAAGTGGTTGCTCACGTAGTGGTTGAGAAACACCGGAGCCACGGCGTGGGTGAGTTCGCCGTAGCCGTGAATGTTGATGGAGTCGCCCCAAAGCGGCACTTTCGTGTCGATGTCGCCTTGCAGGTCAACGTCGCCGAGTGAGGCGCCGGCCACGCCGAAGATGGCTCTTGCAGAATAGTTGATGATGCGGCCTTGACGTCGAGCCAATTCACTGCCCACCCAGAGCGAATGTTCGCCGATGACGCTCTTGGGCAACGCCTCGGGCAGGGGCGTTAGGTCGGTGGCTGCGGTGTCGACTTCGGCCGCGGTTTGCGTATAGCGGGCATATTCGTGGATGACGAATGCCGAGAGTCCGGCTTTGGCCCATTTGTTGAAGCCTTCGAGCAGCGAAATGCCGAAGGTGTTGCGGATGGCCCAATAGCGAGTGATGTCGAGCGTTTTGCCCTGAGTGAAGTAGGTGTTCTCCCAGAAGTCGTTGTCGTTAGACGAATCATCGCGAAACATGTGGCGAGCCTGCATATAGTGGAGCGTCCAGCTGAAGGCGGTGACGGGCACAAATTCGCGGCGGTCGATGGTGTCGTTTTCGTCGCGCTTGGGCAGCGGGCGGTAGAAGCCCACTTTGTAGCGATTGTTGACAAAGAGGTCTTTGCCGCGCACACGCGAGTGGGCAGCGGTCAGGTTGGTGGGGATGCTCTTTGTGTTGACGTTGGTGGAGCCGCCTTGCACTTCAGCCGGGTCGGTGATGTAGAGGTCGTCGGTGATGCCGCCACTCTCTTTGTTCAGCGAATTGTATTGGTTGAAGCAGGCTTGCATCTCGTAGTGGTCGCCCAGATATGAGCCGTTGAAACCCCATGTGAGGTTTTTGTCGGCCTGATAGTTGTAGCTGCCTTTGGAGTAGATGTAGTCGATGTGTGCGCCGATTTGAGTGCGCTTGTTGGCGTTGCCTGAGAACACCACTTTCAGTCGGTCTTGCGTGGCGTCGCTGCCGCCGCCGGTGTTGTAGGTGACCAGCGTCATGGGTATGCGCGTGTTGTAGAACACCTGCTTTTCCCACGATGGCAGATAGGTCGACAGGGCGTCGAGGAAGAAGAAGTTCGACTGACGCGGCCGCTCGAAGTAGAGCATATTCAATCCTTCGGCGCCATAGTTGCCGGTGATGGCGGCGGCTTCCGACACGGCCAGCGACGGGATGGCGGCCCGTTGGGCATAGTTTTCAAACAGAGTGTCGATGCCCACGGATTCACGTGTGCCCAACAGCGAATTGACGCGCCAGGCATAGCTCGGCTCCACCACGCGTTTGGGTTGCGAGGAGGTGGCTCCAACGGGCACGTCTTGAGCAGCAAGAGTGAGGCCGGATGCGGTGAGCAGTGCAATGACGAGTAGGTCGCGGCGTAGGTTCATGGCGTGAAAGGGGTGTGGCGTTTATTGAAGCATTGGGGCTATGCGCTGAAGTGCGGCGATGAATGTGTCGGCTTCGGCCAGAGTGTTGTAGAGGGCAAACGATGCGCGCACCACGCCTTCCACGCCCAGCGAGTGCATCAGCGGCTGAGCGCAGTGGTGGCCCGTGCGCACTTCCACTCCGAGTTTGTCGAGCAGCAGGCCCGTGTCGAGGTGGTGGGCTTGGCCTATGAGGAATGAGATGACGGCGCACTTGTCCGACGTAGTGCCGAAAATGCGCATTCCGGGAATTTCCATCATGCGGCGCGTGGTGTAGTCGAGCAGTTGGTGCTCGTGGGCGGCAATGGCGTCGATGCCTATGGCGTCGATATAGTCAAGGGCGGCGGGCACGGCGCTGATGCCGACAAAGTCGGGGGTGCCGGCTTCAAATTTGTATGGCAGTTCGGCAAAGGTGGTGTGCTCGAAGCTCACTGTGGCAATCATCTCGCCGCCACCCTGATAGGGGGGCATCTGCTCCAGCAGACGTTCGCGGCCGTAGAGCACGCCAACGCCGTTAGGCCCATACATTTTGTGGAGCGAGAAGGCGTAGAAGTCGGCGTCGAGTTCTTGCACGTCGATGTGCATGTGGGGGGCGGCTTGCGCGCCGTCTACCAGCATCAATGCGCCGTGGGCGTGGGCTTCGGCTATCATCTCTCGGATGGGGTTGACCGTGCCAAGCACATTGCTCACGTGGCATGCGGCCACCAGACGGGTGCGCTCGTTGAAGAGCGAACGATAGTGGGCCATGTCGAGCGAGCCGTCGGCGAGCAATTTCACCGGGCGCAACACCACGCCTTGACGCATGGCCAGCAGTTGCCAAGGCACTATGTTGGCGTGATGCTCCATGGTGGTGAGGATGATTTCGTCGCCGGCTTTGAACGTGCTGCCCAGCGAGGCGGCCACGAGGTTGATGGCCTCTGTGGTGCCGCGGGTGAAGACTATTTCCGAAACCGACGCGGCGTTGACGTAGGCACGCACTCGCTCGCGAGCGGCCTCCTGCAGTGCGGTGGCTTCCTGGCTGAGTGTGTGCACTCCGCGGTGCACGTTGGCTTTGGCGTGGAAGTAGGCATGGCTGATGGCGTCGACCACGCAACGCGGCGTTTGCGACGTGGCCGTGTTGTCGAGATAGACCATCTGCCGGCCGTAGAGTTGGCGGTCGAGTCCGGGAAAATCAGCTCTAAGAAGTTCGGGGTCGAGCATCATTGTTGGTTGTAGACTTTGCCGAATTTACTTTCAGCGAGTTGGCTCACTCGCTCGCGCAGCTCTTCGTCGGGCAGCGTGGCAATCACGTCGGCCATAAATGCTT
The DNA here is from genome assembly GCA_964549975.1 of uncultured Bacteroides sp. GTDB lineage: Bacteria > Bacteroidota > Bacteroidia > Bacteroidales > Muribaculaceae > UBA3263. The sequence goes on from CAZJWM010000035.1 coordinate 16,353, forward strand.
CCATGAGCATACGTCGGGCTTCGTCTTGCGGAATGCCGCGAGTGCGCATATAGAAGAGGGCGGTTTCGTCGAGTTGTCCGGTGGTGGCGCCGTGTGAGCATTTCACTTCGTCGCAATAGATTTCCAGGGCCGGTTCGGCGTGCATACGTGCCGTTTCCGAAGCGAGGATGTTGCGGTTGCTCTGGTAGGCTTCGGTGAAGCGTGCGGCTTCGTCAACCACGATTTTGCCGAGGAATTCGCCGGTGGCTTTGCCGCCGACCACGTATTTGAACAGCTGATTGCTGTGGGAGTGCTCGGAGTAATGGCGCACGTTGGTGGCGGCGCTCACGTGTTGGCTGCCGGAGACGATGGCCATGCCGTTGACGGTGACGTCGGCGTTTTGGCCGTTGATGTCAACGTCGATGGTGCTGCGGGCCTCGTCGAGGTCGGTGAGCATCACCAGAATGATGCGGAGCGTGGCTCCGTTGGCCACTGCAGCGTGGAGCGTGCACGGAGCCAGCAGGCAAAGCTGCAGCGAAGCTTCGGCTTTCACGTCGACGCTGAGCCGGCAGGGCTTGTCAACCACCTGCAGAGCGCTCTTTGAGGCCTCTATGGTGAGATTAGTTGAGTCCATTATGCTTTGCCGTCAATTTCTTCTTTAATCCAGTCGTAGCCGCGCTCTTCGAGTTCGAGGGCGAGCTCGGGGCCGCCGGTGCGCACGATTTGTCCTTTGTAGAGCACGTGCACAAAGTCGGGCTTGATGTAGTCGAGCAGACGCTGATAGTGGGTGATGACTATGGTGGAGGTGTTGGGCGTTTTCAGTTTGTTGACGCCTTCGGCCACCACGCGCAGCGCGTCGATGTCCAAGCCGGAGTCTGTTTCGTCGAGAATCGACAAGCAGGGCTCCAACATGGCCATTTGGAAAATTTCGTTACGCTTTTTCTCGCCGCCGCTGAAACCTTCGTTCACCGAGCGCGAGGCGAGTTTGCTGTCGAGCTCCACCACCGAGCGCTTCTCTTTCATCAGTTTGAGAAATTCGGAGGCGTTGAGCGCGGGTTGATTCCAATATTTGCGCTTGGCGTTGATGGCGGCACGCATGAAATTGGTCATCGACACACCGGGAATCTCCACGGGATATTGGAAAGACAGGAACAGGCCGTGATGGCTGCGGTTTTCGGGGCTGAGTTCCAGCAAGTTGACGCCGTTGAACATCACCTCGCCGCCCTCCACGGTGAAGGCGGGATCGCCGGCCAACACTTCGCTGAAGGTGGATTTACCCGAACCGTTCGGGCCCATAATGGCGTGTACTTCACCGGGGCGCACCACCAAGTTGATGCCGCGCAATATCTGTTTGCCATCGATTGATGCGCGCAGTGAGCGCACGTCGAGCATTATATCTTTTTTGTCCATAAACAATGTCTTTGCTGTTATAACACCGCAAAGATACGAATTTTTCCCCACATATAATAATGGACACCCACGCCGCTTGCGTTATTGTATGATTTCTATGCCCTTAAATCGAGCTTTGAGCATAGAGCGTTCAGCTGGGCTGATTTTGCCGTAGACCGTAAAACGCTCAATCGGTATTTCGTCTAACCATGTGGGGACTACTATTCTGTCATGGAAGTCGATTGTCAGAGAGCGAATCCTTTCAAAACGCTTCAGTAATTCCGGGATTTCGTCGCCATCGAGGTAGATACCATAGCGCTTGTCTTGAGCAACTAATCGTTGGAAGGATTCTTCTTCCACGTCGGAATGGCGAACAAACCAACCAATTTGAGGCGTCAGTGAGCGGGAGGTCAAATCCTCCTCAACGCCGATGAATCCCGACCATAGTTCCATGGCGAACGACTCTTCAGTGACATCATTAAGGTAGACGAAAGGCACTCTTCTGAATTCCGTCGGCATATTAGCTGTGGCATAATGTGAACCTATACCGTTTTTCCCATCTTTTGAAAAGGGGAATAGAGCGATAAACCATCCGTCAACTTTCTGATTGTTGGGAATACAGCTGCGCTCAAAATGGTATGTATCAGAGCGAGTCTGGACTACGATATCTCGCCAAAATCTTTGATTCGGTTTTCCGTTGGCCGTGCGCACAAACTCTCTGAGGATAGGCTCAAGCCATTCATACCAATATTGCAGCCCAATCTGCGGCAATATGGCTGCTTTTTTAAGCACCTTCTCCCAATCGGCGGGCGTGCCATGCAAGGTGACATACGGAATGCCGCAAATATAATGGCTAACCACATAGTGGAAGTATGATTGGACCGAGCCCATAAGTGTGGCTATTGAGGCAATCGCTTCATCGGGTTGGGTGGTGGAGAAATCACACTTAATGGAGTCGGCGATATCTGTTTTGGTTTTCTCCCGAATCTGGCGGTGGAAGTCTTGAAGCAGCGACTGCCAATCGGTTTCTTCGGTGAGAATATCTTCTTTCGAAACGACGGTGAGCGTTTGTTGGTCGCTCCATGAAACAAACTGTTGGCGCAGCTTTTCGGCGTTACGATTGATGTAGGTGGAGATGGCTTGAGCAATGAGCAACCAGATGATGTCGGGCGAGAGCGTGAGCGGTCGGTGCTCGGCAAAACACTTCAGAATACATTGATATACAGCGTCTGAGCCGATGTACGACAATCGCTTACCTTTGAAACTTGACGTAACAACTTTTGCGATTGAGTGGTCGATTTGTTCTCCTTGTAAGATTTCTTGCAGAATGGCGTTGTAACCGGTGCGAGGTAGATGATTAGACAATGGCGCGAGGCCTGGGTCAACAACGAATTTGATGCAGCCTTCGTTGTGCTCCAAAATATTACATATGGTTATTTGTGTATCAGATTTTTGGGCAATGGCGATTAGTTCTCTTTTGCGCATATTAGTTTATGGATTAGCAGGTTAGACAGGTAAGGAGAGAGGAAGCGGGGTGGGGGTTAGCGGCCGGTGGCGGTGATGTGGAAGCAGCCTTGG
>CAZJWM010000036.1:0-12123 GCA_964549975.1 uncultured Bacteroides sp.
GAGTAGGTAACCGCCCCCTCCGGCCGAGACCCCCACAAGGGCCTCGGCTTTTTTTGTATAAAAGAGCCTCACCCCGGCCCTCTCCTAAGGGAAGGGAGGGCCATGCGGCCCAATTGGACTAATTGGTCTAATTGGTCTAATTGGTTGGCTCTCCACTGAAAACTAAAGACTATCAACTAAAAGGACTTTCAATTTTCAATTATCAATTTTCAATTGCTGCGGGATGGTAGATTGGGGGAAATTTCGTAACTTTGTAGTCTAAAACAAAAAACATCAATTCACGCAAAGAATACAAATGAAAGAAATTGTGGTAAGTGGCATTCGTGCCACCGGTAACCTCCACTTGGGCAACTATTTCGGTGCCCTCCGCAACTTTGTGAGAATGCAAGATGACTACGATTGCCGCTTCTTTGTGGCAGACTTGCATGCCCTCACCACTCACCCCGATCCGAAGACTCTCCATCAGAACGCTAAAAATATTTTGGCAGAATATATTGCTGCCGGCTTGGACCCTGAACGTAGCACCATCTTCGTGCAGAGCGACGTGCCCGAAGTGGCAGAGATGTATCTGCTGCTGAATATGCACGTGGGCATCGGAGAATTGATGCGCACCGCCTCATTTAAGGACAAAGCACGCAAGGCGCTGGGCATCTCCACCGGCGCAAATGAGTCTGACGAAGAGATTGAACATGAAATTATCGGCAATGAGGGAAGCAACCGCCGCGTGAATGCCGGTCTGCTGACCTATCCCACACTGATGGCAGTAGATATTCTCATTCAGAAGGCAACGAAAGTGCCCGTTGGTAAAGATCAGGAGCAGCACCTTGAGCTGACTCGCCGCTTTGCTCGCCGCTTCAATTCATTCTATGGAGTGGATCTTTTCCCCGAACCCCAAAACTTCACCTTTGGCGGCAAAGCCGTGAAGGTGCCAGGACTGGATGGCTCCGGCAAGATGGGCAAGAGCGAAGGCAATTGCATCTATCTGGTTGACGACGAAAAGACATTGCGCAAGAAGGTGATGCGTGCCGTCACTGACCAAGGTCCTCAGGAGCCGAATTCTCCTGTGAGTGAGCCCATCGCGAATCTCTTCACACTGATGGAACTCGCCAGCGAACCCGACGTGATCCAACACTTCCGCGACGCCTATGCCGATTGCTCAATTCGCTATGGCGACTTGAAGAAGCAACTCGCTGAAGATCTGGTGAAAATCACCGCGCCTATACGCCAACGCATTCTCGACATTCAGGCCAATGATGAGTATCTGAGTCGCGCAGTGCGCCAAGGCGCAGAACGCGCCCGTGCAGCCGCCGCTGTAACTCTGGCAGAGGTGCGCCAAGCCATGGGTATTAAAAAGTTTTAACCAGTTTGCTCATTTCGTGGTAAATCAGTAACTTTGCATAACAATTCTGAAAATAATCACAAATCACAATCTAAAGATAATCAATGGACGTTAGATTAGACAAAACCAATCCCACCGAAGGTCGCCTCGTAGTGTCGGTGGTTGAAGCCGACTACGCTCAGAAAGTGACCGACGAACTCAAGAAGATTGGTCGCACTCACGTATTGCCCGGATTCCGTAAGGGCGCAGTTCCTGCCAATATTCTCCGCAAGCGCTTCGGCAAGGAAGTGACTTCCGACGTGATCAACCACGTGGTGTATGAAGCCGTGGTGAAATACATTCAAGACGAAAAACTCAACATCCTCGGTGAACCCCTGCCCGTCGACGTGAAAGAACTCGACTTGGTTAACCAGAAGGATTACACCTTTGAATATGAAGTTGGTTTCGGTCCGGAGCTCGACATCACTCTCGACAAGACCGTCAACATGCCTTACTATCGCATCGAAGTGACCGACGAAATGGTCAAGGAGCAAGACACTGCCCTGACTCAGCGTTTCGGCACACAAGAAGCTCAGGAGACTTTCTCCGGCCGCGCTCTGCTGAAAGGTTCGCTCAAAGAAGTGGGCAAAGAAGACGGCATCAGCGTAGAATCCACCATCGTTGGCCCGTTCGTATTCAAGAACGACGATCAGAAGGCTAAGTTTGAAGGCGCCAAGGTGGGCGACACCGTGGTGTTCAACCCCTTCGAAGCCAATGTCGGCGAAGTGGCTGATCTGGCTGCAATGCTCCAAGTTGACAAGGACAAGGCCGCTGAAGCTAAGGGCGACTTCGAATTCACCGTTGCTGAAATCACCGGCATCAAACCCGCTGAACACGGCGAAGAATTCTTCAAGCAAGTGTTTGGTCAGGAATGCACCACCGAAGAGCAATACATGGAGAACGTGAAGAAGATGATTGAATCTCAACTTCTGCCCAACTCCGCAGGCCTGTTCGAACAGCAATCGCGCAAGATGCTGCTTGAACAATATGGCTCGTTTGAATTGCCCGGCAACTTCCTGAAGAAATGGTTCATGGCCCGCAACAGCGAAATCAAGGCTGAAAACGTTGACAAAGAGTACGAAGAGTCCATCCCCTCACTGAAGTGGGAGCTCATCAGCGGCGCTATCGCTCGCAAGCTCGACGTCAAGGTCACCGAAGAGGATATGCTCCAATTCGCCAAGCACGTGGCTGCACGTCAGCTGATGCAATATGGCATGACCAACATCGACGAATCGTTCGTAGAACAATACGCTCAGAGCCTGACAAAGGACCAGAAGCAACGTCAGTTCCTGGCAGAACAGGTTTCACGTGCCAACCTCTTCGACGCCATCGGCAAAGCCGTGACTATCGAAGACAAGACCGTTAGTCTCGACGAATTCAAGCAGATTGCACAGAGCCTCTAATAGGAAACATCAGAAGACCATATAATAGGCGGGCGCACCTTTGCGATTAACATCGTGGGTGCGCCCGCTGCTTCGATATATGTGAAATTAGAGAAAGTGCGTAGCCATGTCGGCAATCCAATACCATAGCGGACAGAATCCGGTGAAGAGCAGCAACGACAGCAGCAGAGAGGTTGTGCCGGTGGCGACATACGTGTTGTATTCATCGCCTATGATGATGCCTGAAAACGCAGGGGGAAGTGATGCTGCAATCACGAGCATCTTCAGATTCTCGGCTTGGAGATGAAACGCCAATCCGAGCAGCAAAACTACTGCGGGCATTACAATCATCTTCATCACCGAACCGAGCACTGCCTGAGCGTTCAACGAAAGCTTTATCGACGACAAGGTTATGCCGGCCGAAAAGACAGCCAACGAAGCGTTTGCCTTTGCCATCAGCTCAAACGACGGACTCAGAACTTTTGGCCATGGAATGCCCAGAAGCACCCAAACCACAGCCAGAATCGGCGCCCACGCAAGCGGCTGCGCCAGTGCGTGAATCACCGGAGCAAATGCATTGGTCTGCTCCGCTTTGTCGGATGATGACTTCGATAGCCCGGCATTGAGCAGCGAGAGGCCAAGCGGAATGCTAATGGCGTTGACAATGATGCCAACAATTGCCACAACCAATGCCACACGCGGACTTACGCCAAAGATTGGCTCCAAAACGGCAAAACCGAGGAAACCGATTGTTGGCGAACCGCTGATGAGTGCCGCGATTGCGCCATCGGCCGCTGTGTTGCCACGAATAGAGCGAAACACGTAGTAGACAGCCATAAAAGTGGCGACAATGCCGATTGCAGCAACAATGGTCATGCGCAGGTCGGCGGCCAATTGATGTCGATCGGCTTGCACGATGGAGATGAACAGCGCCGAGGGTAGGGCATAGTTCAGCACAATCTTGTTGAACTTCTTCGTGTCGTTGTCGCTGAAGATGTGGCGCTTGCCGGAAATGAATCCGGCAAGCATAACCACAAGAATCGGGACTATCGCATAGAGTATGATGTGAGCAATCATAAGCTAAACTTGATAATTGATGAGAGGCGCAGGGTTCAGGTAGCCGATGTGGCCGCTCTCCTTACCTGAATCTGCTGCCAATTGAGCATGAATCAAACATGGTTGACGCGATTCAATCGCCGCTGTCAAAGCTTTAGAGAGCTCATCGGGTGAGGCAACATAAAATGTGATTGCGCCGAAGGCTTCGCCAAACTTGTCGTAACGCGCATTGATGTCGAGCGTCGAAGGAGCGGGGTCGCTGTCGCCTGAAGGATTCACGCCTATGCCGTTGTAGATGCCGCCGTTGTTGAAAATCACAACGGTGCAGGGCAGGCGATGACGGCAAACAGTTGAGAAATCCATCCCGGAGAAACCGAAAGCGGAATCGCCCATAACGGCGACCACCGAACGCCCCGTGGCCACAGCTGCACCAATGGCAGATCCCAATCCCATACCCATGATGGCCCATGTGGCACAGTCAATGCGGCTCCGGGGCGTAGATTGATTCACGGCAGCACGAGTTTCGTCGAGCGTGTTTGCACCTTCGTTGATGAGAATCACCTCGGGATGTTGCTCCAAAATAGGCTTGATTGCGCTCAGCGCACCGCGATGTGTCATCGGCATCTTCGTCGACTCGGCCAGCAACTGCGATGCAAGTTTTGCTTTCGCGGCTTGTGCTTGCTGTTGCAGCGATGATAGCCATGCCGGATCGGTCTGCAAGGCCACGCCCTTGAGCGTCGAGAGCAGTGCGTCAAGACTCAAAGCTATGTCGCCAACAACAGGCGCATCAATCTGACGATTCACGTCAATTTCTTGCGGCTCAACGTCGAGTTGCACAAATTTGGCATTAGGATTCCATTTTCCCTTGCCAAACGAGAGCATCCAATTCAGACGAGCGCCGATGAGTATCACCACATCGGCCTGCTGCATCGCCATTGAGCGACAAGCCACAGCGCTCAGCGGGCCGTCGTCAGGCAACAGCCCCTTGGCCATAGACATCGGCAGATAAGGAAGTTGATAGCTGTTGACCAGCGAGAGCAAACGAGCATCGGCCTGCGCATAGGCGGCACCTTTGCCAAGCACAACGATGGGTTTGCGTGCCGAGGCAATCAGTTGCACTGCACGCTTTACGGCTTCGACATTTGGCGCCACCGGAGAGTAAATGTCAACCGGCTTACGGAATAGCGGCTCAATGTCGGCGGCATTCACCACCTCGCCGAGTGCAGGTGTGGCCATGTCGATATACACGCCACCGGGCCTTCCGCTCACCGCAGCACGATAGGCTCGTGCCACCGCCACCGGGATGTCGGCGGCACGACTGCAGCGAAAAGCTGCCTTGACCAATGGTTTGGCCGTGGCCAGCTGATCCAATTCTTCGTAGGTGCCCATGTTCATGCCCACCATTGCCGGATCGGTTGCTCCTGAAATTTGTATCATCGGGTAGCAATTCACCGTGGCATTTGCCGTGGCTGTCAAGCCGTTAAGGAATCCAAGAGAGGAGACCGTAAGCAAGATGCCCGGTGTGCGAGTGAGATAGCCATGAGTGGCAGCGGCCATGCCGGCTTGTTGCTCGAAACGAAATCCAACGAACTTGATGCCAACACGTTGCATCGCGAAGGCGGCCTCCGTCACCGGAATGCCCACGAGGCCATAGACAGTGTTGAGCCCGAGTCGGCGCAACGATTCAGCAAGAATGTACATCCCGGTCACCTGCTCCGGAAAAGTTGGAGCAGGTGCGGCGGGAATAGATTGAATAGGAGTGGCAATCATAGGGCTATTTGGCTAAAGGTGCGGTGGTGCCGTTTGACGCAAAAGCAGACTGTTGCTCAGGTGTATAGCCCAAGGCAGTGAGCACTTCTGTGGTGTTCTGCCCAATCTCCGGACAAGGAGCGTAGATGGGCTGGAAACCGCTGATTGTGAACGGACAACCTACGGTGATGAATTCGCCGATTGCGCCGCCCTGATTGATGCGCACCAGAGTGTTGCCGTCGTATAGCGCTTCGTTGGTGAGAATCTCCTTGGTGGAGAGCACGGGGCCGACAGGCACACCGCACTTGCCAAGCAGTTCGGTTATTTCATATTTCGTTTTGTCGGCACACCATGCTCCTATGCGGTCGTAGATGCATTGCTTATGGCGATCGCGCTCATCGGCCGTGTTGAAGTGGGGATTCGTGAGCCAATCGGTGAAACCCATCGCCGTGCATGCGGCTTCAAAATTCTTGGCGTCGCGCTGAAGGATGATGTAGACGTAGTTGTTGCCATCTTCTTCGCGGTCGAATTCCCCGGACGGTTTGCACTTGTAGGTCCAACCGAGCACACCGCCGGCTTCCATGTTGCCGCCGCGGGGCACGCAAGTGCCGAATTTGCCATCGGGATATTGCGGGAATTGAGAGAGATAGCCCACGCGGTCGAGCGTCTGTTGGTCGCGGGTTTTGATGCGGCAGAGATTCAGACAGGCATTGTGCATCGACTGATACACATAAGAACCCTCGCCGGTGCGCTGGCGCAGTTGCAGTGCTGCCAGCAATCCGATGAGCAGATGCATTCCGGTGTTGGAGTCGCCCAACGCGGCGCCGGATTGAAGCGGAATATTGCCCGGACCATCGCTCATGCCGGTGGTCGAGGCCGCACCCGCAGTCACCTGCGCAATAGGCTCATATGCTTTCAGATGGGCGTATTGACTGCTTTCCGGAAAACCTTTCACCGTGCCATAGATGCAACGCGGATTGAGCTTGTGGACGGCCTCCCAGCCGAAGCCGAGGGCTTCCACTGCGCCGGGATGGAGATTTTCCACAAAGATGTCGCAGTCTTTGAGCAGGCGAGTGAGAATCTCCTTGCCCGAATCGGTCTTGAGATTGAGCGAGAGCGACTTTTTGCCGGAATTGAGCTGAAGAAAATAATAGCTCGGTTGCGCCGGGTCGAACTGAAGTTCGCCGCGAGTGGCGTCGCCCACGCCGGGGCGTTCGATTTTGATGACTTCCGCGCCCAGCCATGCAAGCATCTGGGTACACGAAGGACCCGACTGGACTTCAGTCAGGTCCACAACTTTAATTCCTTGAAGAGGGGATGTGTTCATAAATGGTGTTAGTTTTACAAAGTGAAGTGTGTTGAAGTATTTCTACCTCTACAACGCTTCAACTCTGCAAAACGTTCACCGTATGAATCACAATTTGTTTGTTGCCGTGTCGGGGAAAATGATTTTCGGACGAAATTCAGCGCCTTCTTCGGGCGAAACCATCGCGTAGGCAAGGATTATGACAATGTCGCCCACGTGCACGCGACGTGCAGCAGCGCCGTTGAGGCAAACCACTCCCGTGCCGCGCGCACCGGCAATGGCATACGTGTCGAATCTTTCACCATTGTTATTGTCGACAATGTAGACACGCTCACCGGCGATGATTCCTGCGGCATCCATCAAATCTTGGTCGATGGTGATGCTGCCGATATATTCGAGATTGGCTTCGGTGACAGTGACGCGATGAATTTTTGACTTTAAGACCTGTATCAGCATGAGTGAAATTTAATGTTATCAATCAAACGAACGTCACCGGCATAGACGGTGATGCAACCGACAGGCTGCTTGGAGTCGCTCCACTGCTCGATGGGCAGACAGGTGGGGCCATCGACGATGGCAAAATATTCTGTCTCCAATCCATCAATGGCGTTGATGTGTTCCACCGTGCGATGAATGGTTTGTTCAACCGTGTGAGTTGCTGCATAATCCACGGCCTCAACCAGTGCGGCATGAATCTGAGGAGCGGCTTTGCGCATTTCGGGGGTGAGGCGCACGTTGCGCGAACTCATTGCCAGGCCATCTGCTTCGCGTTTGATGGGCACAGGCACAATCTCCAAATTGAAGCCTTCGAGTTCCACCATCTTGCGGATAACGGCAATTTGTTGGAAATCCTTCTCGCCAAAGTATGCGCGAGTGGGTTGCACCATGGAGAAAAGGCGGCTAACCACTTGGGCAACGCCGTTGAAGTGGCCGGGGCGCATCTTGCCCTCCATCACGTCGGCCACCGGGCCGAGGTTGAACACACGTGTATCGGGCTCGGGATACATCTCCTGCACCGAAGGAACGAAAGCGGCATCCACGCCGGCTTCGCGCAGCTTGGCCAAATCGGCCTCTTCCGTGCGCGGGTAGGTGCGCAGGTCGTCGGGGTTGTTAAACTGTGTGGGATTCACAAAGACACTCACCACCACAATGTCGTTGTGGCGACGAGCTTCATTGACGAGCGACAGATGCCCATCGTGGAGTGCGCCCATGGTGGGCACAAAGCCTATTGATTTGCCCTGATTGCGAGCCTCCGCGCAGAATTGGCGAAGCTCAAGGGCAGTAGTGATCACATTCATGAGATGACTATTTTTGCAAATTTCACTGCAAAGTTAGTCATAATTCATGGATTATTGCTACCTTTGACTTGTAATTTAATGAATATGTCGCAAGAATTTGCATCAACATTGCTCGAAAACGCTGTGACAGAGCTGTCACACCTGCCCGGAGTGGGTCGAAAAACCGCACTGCGGTTGGCGCTGCATTTGCTGCGTCGCGATCCTGCCGAGGCTGAAGCGTTGGGAAGATCTATCATAGAGATGCGCCGAGGCATAAGATATTGCAAGGTGTGTCACAACATTTCCGAGACCGACACGTGTGATATCTGCTCGTCGCCCACGCGCGATCCGTCTATTATATGTGTTGTGGAAAACGTGAAAGATGTGCTGAGTTTTGAGCGCACCGGCCAGTTTTCCGGTTTGTATCACGTGTTGGGCGGAGTTATCTCCCCGATGGATGGCATCGGCCCTGACCAGATTGAGATTGACTCATTAGTTGACCGCGTCAGCGCCGGAGGGGTCGACGAGGTGATTTTGGCGCTCTCCGCCACAATGGAGGGGGAAACCACCGACTACTATATCTACCGTCGCTTGGGCACGTTGCCGGTGAAGATCACCCAGTTGGCTCGCGGCGTGTCCGTTGGCAATGAAATTGAATATACCGACGAGATCACTCTCGGACGTTCACTGATTAACCGCACGCCCTTTGGCGATGCTTATAAGCGATGATAGACTCCACCGGGAAAATATATCTGCGAGCCTTAGAGCCTCATGACCTTGACGCGCTCTATCGATGGGAGAACGACACTGCGCTGTGGCAGGTCGGCACCACCATTGCGCCATTCTCGCGAAAACAGCTCTACGACTATATCGCCGAATATTCCAACGACATATACGCAGCCGGTCAGCTTCGTCTGATGATATGTCGCACGGCCGACGATGCCGCTATCGGCACGATTGACCTCACCGATTTCTGTCCGACGGCTATGCGCGCACAAGTGGGGATATTGATAGCCCCGGAGTTTCAATGCCAAGGCTACGGATCTCTCGCTCTGAATGCCACAATAGACTATGCGCGGCAAACTCTGCATATGCATCAGCTCTACGCCATGATTCCCGAAGGCAACGACGCAAGTTTGGCACTCTTCGGCTCTGCCGGATTTAAGGCCGCCGGACGGCTGCGCTCATGGCTGCGACTCCCGTCAGGAGGCTATGCCGACGTGATGGTTCAACAACTTCTGTTCTAACTGGAAACCAATGCAAAACCCATTTTCTCGCCCGCTATACGTGATGGCAAAACCGGCAGGGAGCGACTGCAACCTGGCCTGCAGCTATTGCTATTATTTTGATAAAAAACGATTGTATGATCCGGCTGTTCGCCGTCACTATATGTCAGACGAAATGCTGGAGCTATTCATCAAACGATATTTTGAGGCACAAACCGAGCCGCAGGTGATGTTCACGTGGCATGGCGGCGAGGCCCTGCTCCGACCGCTGTCGTTCTATCAGAAAGCTATGGAGCTACAACGCCAATATTGCGGCGGCAAACCGGTGCTCAACTGCTTGCAAACCAATGGCACACTGCTCACCGAGGAGTGGTGTCGCTTCTTGCGCGAAAATCATTGGCTGGTGGGCCTGAGCATTGACGGCCCGCAGGAGTTTCACGACGAATATCGCCGCAATCGCGCCGGGCAGCCATCGTTTTTCAAGGTGATGAAGGCTGTGCAGATGCTCAATGCCTACGGCGTGGAGTGGAACGCAATGGCCGTGGTGAATGACTACAATGCCGACCATCCCGAGGAGTTCTACGATTTCTTTAAGTCGATTGATTGCCGTTATATTCAGTTTGCCCCAATTGTGGAGCGACTCACTGCCGAGGGGGATATTGCCGCCGACATAGAGCGTGGCGACTTGGCCGACTTCTCCGTGTCGCCGCAACAGTGGGGCGACTTCCTTTGCCGACTCTTTGACCGCTGGGTCAAGACCGATGTGGGTGAGGTGTTTGTGCAGATATTTGATGCCACGTTGGCCAACTGGTGCGGCGTGACTCCCGGAGTGTGCACCATGGCCAAGGAGTGTGGCCATGCTGCGGTGATGGAATATGACGGCACGGTGTATTGCTGCGATCACTACGTGTTTCCGCAATATCGCCTCGGCAACATTCGCGAAACGTCGTTCATCGAGATGATGACCTCGGAGAAGCAACTGCTTTTCGGCGCGGCAAAAGCCGGGCGATTGTCGCAGAAATGCAAGGAGTGTCAGTGGCTCTTTGCCTGCAATGGCGAGTGCCCTAAAAACCGTATCAGCCGCACTGCGCAAGGCGAACCGATTAACTATCTATGCGACGGCTATCGGCAATATTTCGCCCACGTGAAGCCATATATGGACTTTATGCGCGACGAATTAGCCGCAGGCAGACCTGCGGCTAACGTGATGAGGCATAAGTTTTAGTCGCCGAGCGTAGAGGGTTCCTCATCGGAGACGGTTAACTTCTCGAAGATATCTCTGCGCCCTTCGCCGAATTGCAGTTTCAGTGTGTCGGGTAGGGGCTCCTCGGGTTTGACGCTCTTCTCGCTCTCCTTGGGATGAGTAGCTTTGCCGGACTCCCAACATGTGGCAATAATCGGTTCTGCCTCAGGATCTTCAAGATGGGGGTATTCCATTTCCTTCTCAACTTGATCTTCAATCTCGTTTGCTGCGTTGAAGATAAGCAGGTGCAAACCTGTTTTATCAGCGCTTCGGGTAACGCTACAGTTGACAAACAGCTCGCGTTCGGCGCGCGTGAAGGCCACATAGATGGTGTTTAGCTCATCGAGCATGGCATCAGACAAGCGGCTTTCGTATTCTGGGAAGAAGCAAGTGCCGAACAGCCCTGATTTTGTTGAATTGATTGGGTAATGCTTTGGAAGCTTCAACTCCGGAGCTTCCGGGGCTTCGGGATCCTTAACAACATAGTGTTCACACTTGGCCAGCGCTCGGCCAAGTTCTTTTGTCTCATACCACGCCGTGCCTTCCTCCTTGCCCAATTGGCTGCTGAGCAACGGCAGATGCACACACGGAGCCTCCAGGCCCTTGGCTTTGTGGATGGTCATCACCCTGACGGCTTGGATGGATGGGGCAGACTGAATGGTCTGAGTGCATCCGATAGTATCCCAATATTCCAAGAATGAAGCGATGTCGTCGGGGTTGCGCTGAGTGTAGTCAAGCACAAGGTCGAAGAACGCGCTCACATAGACGTCGTTCATACCCGATGCGTTGGCCACGATAGCGGAGGCCAGACGATGCACCAATTGGTAGAGCGAAGTGCGATCTGTGGGCAGATTGGCATTGACGGGCTTATTCTTGATTGTGTCAATGGCTTGAGTGAGCAGGTCGAATCGCTGTTGGTCGTCGGCTTCGGCAGATAGCGCGCAAAGCTCGCTGAGCAGTGTGGAGATGCTGTAAATGTCGTTGGGGGTGTACTTATAGTAGTCGTTGGCGGCGGTTTCGGCTTGCGGTTTCGGTGCCAACAGACGCAGAGCGGCAACGATGGCATTGACCGTATCGGATGCCCCGATTGCCAACGATTCATCGCTGATGATGTTAAAGCCGGGATGTTTCAGCGATTGAACGAACTCCACAACCTCCTTGGCCTGGTCGTTGCTTCTCACCAGAATCAGGATATCCGACGGCTTGTAGCCTCGCTGTAACTGGCTGCGAATGTCCACCACAAGGATATCCATGGCGTCAGGCCGGGCCGACCACAGAAGTTTAACATAGCCGGGTACATCTTTGCGGTGCACATTTTGAGCCACGCCGCTATAGACCTTTCCGATATTCGCGCTGGAGAGGTGCGTAGAAATTTTCTCAAACAGATTGTTGTTGAATTCAACGATTTCCTGTGCGCTGCGATAGTTGGTGTCCATCGGAGTGAGCTGAGAGTGCTCGGAGAGCTGCTCCTCCACTTCCGAATCGAGCAATGAGGGTTTGCTGCCG
>CAZJWM010000036.1:12223-14188 GCA_964549975.1 uncultured Bacteroides sp.
GTGCTCGGAGAGCTGCTCCTCCACTTCCGAATCGAGCAATGAGGGTTTGCTGCCGCGGAAGCGGTAAATACACTGCTTGACGTCGCCGATAATCAGATTTGAATTGCCGTAGCCGAGGCTCTCCTCAAGCAATGGCTGAAAGTTGGACCACTGCATTCCGGATGTGTCTTGAAACTCATCAATCAAGAAGTGCTGAAGCCGTTGGCCAAGTCGTTCGTAGATAAACGGCGTGTCGCTGCCGGCAATGATTTGATGGAGAAGGGCACTTGTGTCGGAAATCAAAATCTCATTGTTCAACTTTTTGAGATCGCTTGCTTCCTGCATGATTGCGCCCATCAGGCCGTAGCTGTAGATTTGCTTCTTCATTTGAAGCAGCGAAAGATACACCGGATATATCACGTCAAGGCCGTTAGTATCTTCTCTAATCAATTTCTCCTGCGCAGCTGTCAATTGTTCTCGGATTACGCCAAGATTGACAATATCTTTGAATGGTAAATCCTTCGACGTGGAATAATAGTCATTTGCGGTTCTGACGATATTCTGTTTCAGCTCTGCGATTTTGGCTGTTAAGGCCTCGTCGAGAGCCTGAACTTCGGCAACAGTGGGAAGCTTGATTTCGCTCAACTGGAAGTCTTCGTCGGTGAGGTTATCAACGAATTTAATGAGGCTTTGGCGCGTTTTGCCGCGACTGTTCAACACATTGAATTGGTTGCCCGACTCAATGAGTGAATCCATCCAACTTTGGAGCCATTTGCCGAGGGTTGAGTCGGTGCGGGCCTTGTGCATCACGTTGTCAACGGCAAAGCCGAGCAATTCCTCTTTGCTCAGGCTGAGATTGTAGTTGCCGCTGAGTTCAACTTCGTAGGCGAAGGTGCGAAGCACCGACTGAAAGAAGGAGTCGATGGTGCTCACGTTGAAATTGCTGAAGTTGAACAGCAACTCTTTGAGCACTTTCGAGGCAAATTCCTGCAGCTCGGCGTCGGAGATGCCAAATTCAGACATCAGAGTGTCGCGATAGGGGCTGTCTTTCACTCCGGCCATCAGCGGCACGCGAGCCAACAGAGCCAATTCGCGCACAATTCGGCGCTTCATCTCGTCGGTGGCCTTGTTAGTGAAGGTCACGGCAAGTATATGGCTATGGCGGTTGGGCTGTTTTGCCTTGTCGGGCTTCCAGCGCCATGACGGAGTGCTATTGTCGATACATGTGCCCAACAGCAATTCAACGTAGCGCAGCGCCAAGGTGTAGGTCTTGCCGGACCCTGCCGACGCCTTTCTGATATCCAAATTCTTTACAGACATCTCTCAGACTTTTTTAATCATGTGAATCTTATCTTCTCCGATAGAGTTCTTGCCACATTCGATGAGCACGTCATCGTAGAGATAGGTGTAGTATTGTTCACCTTGCTCCTCGGTTGCAAAAATCGCGGCAAAGTTATTAGAGCGATTTCTATCGATATCGTAAATCGCTTGAATCTCTTTCTCGAACTCCAGCCCATGAAGTCTCGGGTCTGAGTTCTCACTTTGGTTTCTCAGATATTTTGTTTCAATCTTATCGAAGGCTTTATTCAGGACCTTTGACTTTTTGGCAAATTTGCGACTGCATCGCAGTTCTACAATTTTTTTGGCCAAGTAAGCTGTCTTGAAAAACAACGTTTGGAAATCTCTTTGCTTGGTTTCCTCGTCGATAGTGTCATCTTTGATGTGCATTAAAGCGACGTCAATTTCTACATTGTAGTTTCTGAACAACACTTCGAGGTTGTGGATATCCTCCAATGTTTTGGGAAGGATATGCATACTGTATTGGTTTGCTCTGATATCTTCCGGCGGAATTTTGAGCTTATAGTAATGCTCTTCGGCGGGGAAATATTTAGCTTTACCTTGATTATGGTAATAGTTGTACTTGGCCCACATAGCGAGGGTGCACACTCGATTGCGATAGAGATGACGAATTGTGTCATAAAGCAT
>CAZJWM010000036.1:14288-18578 GCA_964549975.1 uncultured Bacteroides sp.
AGGGCGGCTTGCCAGTCGTTATTGCTCATCTTCGTCGGCGGTTTCTTCGGCCGCAGCAAAATCGGGTAGGGGCTGATTGTAGGCGGCAAGTGAGTCAAATTCGCTGTCGGTGGAGTCGTTCAGCGTGAAATATTGTTGACGAAACATCTCGGAGAGCATCATTGAGTAGACATATTTTTCTGGCGCAACGCCGCGAAGATAGTCGGCCGCGGCTTCGCGGTTGCGCTGCATGGCGGCGCTGAAGCAGAGCATGGCTTGCGCAAGATTCTCTTCATTTTCCGATGCAGAAGTTTGCGAAAGTTCGGCATAAACCATGGCCAAGCGGCAAAGCTGCTCGGCAGGGAGTGAGTCGAGTGGGGCATTGTCGGCGCAAAACTTATCGGCCAAGCGTTGAGCTTGGTCGACGTTGCCCGCGGAGATGGCCTTATCAATAGATGTGATGGCCTCGTCGGGGGTCTTCTTTCCGGCGCAACTTGCTGCAAAGAGCAAGCAGGCGAGCAGTCCAAGATGTAACAGACGTTTCATAACAGTGACAAAGTTACGACATAAATTTTGAAAACGCAACAAAAATTGGCATTGTCTGAATTTGTCGGAATATGTTGTAAAACATAAAAAAAAGTATGGTGATTAAAGAAAAAATTTGTAATTTGCGGCCGTTTTCTAAATCAACCAACCAAACCACTTAGCTTAACAAATCAAACAAATCGTACCGTAATGAAAGTCTACGACACAAAAGAAATCAAAAACATAGCCTTGCTCGGAAGCAAAGGCTCGGGAAAAACCACACTCGCGGAAGCGATGCTTCTGGAGTGTGGAGTTATAAAACGTCGCGGCACCATCGACGCAAAGAACACCGTGTGCGACTACTTCCCCGTGGAGAAAGAGTATGGCTACTCCGTGTTTTCAACCATCTTCTATGCCGAATATCTCGGCAAGAAGCTCAACTTCATCGATTGCCCCGGTGCTGACGACTTTGTGGGCAGCGCAATCACAGCCCTTAACGTCACCGACACCGGCGTGATTGTCATCGATTCTGAATATGGCGTGGAAGTGGGCACACAAAATATCTTCCGCACCACCGCCGCTCTGAACAAACCCGTGATTTTTGCCCTCAACCAGCTTGACGGCGAAAAGGCCGACTACGACAACGTGATGGAGCAGATGCGCGACATCTTCGGCCCCAAAATCGTTGCCATTCAATATCCGCTGCAGTGCGGCCCCGGCTTCAATGCCATGATTGACGTGCTGCTTATGAAAAAATATGAGTGGGGCCCCGAAGGCGGCGTTCCCACCATCACAGATATCCCTGCCGATCAGATGGATCGCGCAAAGGAACTCCACCAGCAACTCGTTGAGGCCGCTGCCGAAAACGACGAAACTCTGATGGAAAAATTCTTCGACCAAGGCACTCTCACCGAAGACGAAATGCGTGCAGGCATTCGCGAAGGCCTGATCACGCGCTCGATTTTCCCCGTGTTCTGCGTGAGCGCACTGAAAGACATGGGCGTGCGCCGCATGATGGAATTCCTCGGCAACGTGGTGCCCTTCGTCGACAATATGCCCGCTCCGGTGAACACCGCCGGCGAAGAAGTAAACCCCGACCCCAACGGCCCGGTAAGCCTCTACGTTTTCAAAACGTCTGTTGAACCGCACATCGGCGAAGTGAGCTACTTCAAGGTGATGAGCGGCACACTCAACGTGGGCGCCGACCTCAACAATATGAACCGCGACTCCAAGGAGCGCATTGCACAAATCTACACCGTTTGCGGCCAAATCCGCACTCAGGTGGACAAACTCGAAGCCGGCGACATCGGTGCAACCGTGAAGATGAAGGATGTGCGCACGGGCAACACCCTCAACGAGAAGGGCTGCGAAAACGTGTTCGACTTCATTCGCTATCCCGAACCGAAGTACACCCGCGCCATTCGTCCCGTCACCGAAAGCGATGCCGAAAAGCTCATGGAAATCCTCACTCGCATGCACGAAGAAGATCCCACATGGGTGGTGGAACAGTCGAAAGAGCTGAAGCAAACCATCCTCGGCGGCCAAGGCGAATTCCACCTGCGCACACTCAAATGGCGCGTGGAAAACAACGACAAACTCCCCATCGTGTTTGAAGAGCCGAAGATTCCCTATCGCGAAACCATCACCAAGGCCGCGCGTGCCGACTATCGCCACAAGAAGCAATCGGGCGGCGCCGGACAGTTTGGCGAGGTTCACCTGATTATCGAACCCTACTCCGAAGGAATGCCCGCGCCCGACACATACAAGTTTGGCAGCCAGGAATTCAAGATGAGCGTGCGCGACACTCAAGAGATACCACTGAGCTGGGGTGGCAAACTCGTGGTGTGCAACTGCATTGTGGGTGGCGCAATTGATGCACGCTTCATTCCCGCCATAGTCAAAGGTCTGATGGACCGCATGGAACAAGGCCCGCTGACCGGCTCCTATGCTCGCGACGTGCGCGTCTGCATCTACGACGGCAAGATGCACCCGGTTGACTCAAACGAAATCTCCTTCCGTCTGGCAGGCCGCAACGCCTTCAGCGAAGCCTTCCGCGCAGCCAACCCCAAGGTGCTCGAACCGGTCTACGACGTCGACGTGATGGTGCCCGCCGACGTGATGGGCGACGTGATGAGTGACCTACAAGGTCGCCGCGCCATCATCATGGGCATGAGTTCCGAAAACGGCTTCGAAAAGATTTCGGCTCGTGTGCCCCTGAAGGAGATGAGCAGCTACAGCACCGCTCTGAGCTCCATCACCGGTGGCCGTTCGTCGTTCACCATGCGCTTCAGCAGCTACGAGTTGGTTCCCGCCGACGTGCAGGAAAAACTGCTTAAGGCTTACGCCGAAGCCAACACCGAAGAATAAAAAACTGTATATCTTTTTCTTTTTCACTCTCCTCTCTCCCCACCGCGTCTGCGCCTCCTCAGGAAGCGTAGACGCGGTTGCCGTTATTTATTTGAGGAATTTCTTCCGTAATCGGCAGTTTTTTGTTACCTTTGCATAAACATTAGCATTGAAACAGAAACACTAACAAAAATATTACATTACTTCTTATGACTAATCGTAAGCTGAAAATCCGCGACTTGACCCTCCGCGACGGTCAACAGTCGCTCTTTGCTACACGCTTGCCTCAAGCCGATGTAGACCGTCTGCTCCCGCTTTATGAGAACGCCGGTTTCTACATCATGGAGGTGTGGGGTGGTGCCGTACCCGACTCAGTGATGCGCTATCTCGACGAATCGCCCTGGAATCGTCTGCGCACCATCTCAAAAGTGATGAAAGGCAAATCGCTGCTTTCCGCTCTAAGCCGTGGCCGCAACCTCTTTGGCTACGTTCCCTATCCCGACACAGTGCTTGAAGGTTTCTACAAAGAAGCCAATAAGAACGGCCTGAACGTGATGCGTATTTTCGATGCGCTCAATGATATCGACAACGTGCGCGAGTCAATCCGCATGATCAACCAGCTCGGCGGCATCCCCGACGGCGCTGTCTGCTACACCGTTGACCCCAAGGAAGAGCCCCAGAAGCAAGGCTTCTTCGCTCGCCTGTTTGGCGGCAGCAAAAAGCAGCCCGAAAAGATCTTCACCGACGACTACTTCGTCAGCAAAGCCAAACAGATGGAAGCCCTCGGCGCAAAGATCATCACCCTGAAGGATATGGCCGGTCTGGTCACCCCCTCGCGCGCCGCTTCAATCATCTCCGCTCTGAAGGCAAATCTGAGCGTACCCGTTGACTTCCACACCCACTGCACCCCCGGCTACGGCCTGGCATCGTCGGTGATGGCCATCCTCCACGGCGTGGACATTCTCGACACCAACATCTGGTATTTCGGCGGCGGCTCCGCAGCTCCTGCCATCGAGCTCATCTACGTGTTCTGTAAGAAACTCGGCGTGGAAGTTGAAGCCAACATGGAAATCGTTGGTCAAATCCGCGAACAGCTGGTTGACATCCGTCGCCGCCTCGCCGCTTTCGACCTGCAGAAAGACCACTTCCCCCGCGAATTCAACCCTCTGACCGACACTCTGCCCGCCAACGTCGACGCAATGTTCGACCAGGCCATCGAAGCTGCCAAAGCCGGCGACGAAGCTCGTCTGCTCGACCTTTGCCACAGCATCGAAGACTACTTCGGTTTCCCCAAGCCCAACGAACTGGTGCGCAATGCAGAGGTGCCCGGCGGTATGTATTCCAACATGGTGGCTCAGCTCAAGCAGCTGCAGGCATCCGAACTCCTCGACGACGCTATGCGCCTGATTCCCAAGGTGCGCCGCGACGCCGGTCTGATTC
>CAZJWM010000037.1:0-1159 GCA_964549975.1 uncultured Bacteroides sp.
CGCATCGTCAAGAAAGAGGGCGTCATCACCGTTGACGAAGCCAAGGGCACCGAAACCACCGTCGACGTGGTGGAAGGTATGCAATTCGACCGCGGCTACATCTCCCCCTATTTCGTGACCAACTCCGAGAAGATGGAATGCGAAATGGAGTCGCCCGCCATCCTGCTCTACGACAAGAAAATCTCCAACCTCAAGGAGCTGCTCCCCGTGCTCGAAGGCTCCGCTCAGAGCGGACGTCCGCTGCTGATCATCGCCGAAGACGTCGACAGCGAAGCGCTGGCCACCCTGGTGGTTAACCGTCTGCGCGGCTCTCTGAAGATCTGCGCCGTGAAGGCCCCCGGCTTCGGCGACCGCCGCAAGGAGATGCTCGAAGACATCGCCACCCTCACCGGCGGCGTGGTCATCAGCGAAGAGAAGGGCATGAAGCTCGAAAACACCACCATGGAGATGCTCGGCCGCGCCGAGAAGGTGACCGTGGGCAAGGAGAACACCACCATCGTCAACGGCGCCGGCAGCTCTGAGGCCATCTCCGCACGCGTGGAGCAAATCAAGACTCAGATTGCCAACACCACCTCCGACTACGACCGCGAGAAGCTCGAAGAGCGCAAGGCCAAACTGGCCGGCGGCGTTGCCGTGCTCCACATCGGCGCTCCCTCCGAAGTGGAGATGAAGGAGAAGAAAGACCGCGTTGACGACGCTCTGTCGGCCACTCGCGCAGCCATTGCCGAAGGCATCGTGCCCGGCGGCGGTGTGGCCTACATCCGCGCCACCGCAGTGCTCGAAGGAGCCAAGGGCGTGAACGACGACGAAACCACCGGCATGCTCATCGTGAAGCGCGCCATCGAAGAGCCCCTGCGCCAGATCGTGCACAACGCCGGCGAAGAAGGCTCCGTGATTGTGCAAAAAATCAAGGAGAGCACCGGCGACTTCGGCTACAATGCCCGCACCGGCGAGTTTGAACACCTGCTCGCTGCCGGTGTGATCGACCCCGCCAAGGTGACCCGCGTGGCCCTGGAAAATGCCGCATCCATCGCCGGAATGTTCCTCACCACCGAATGTGTCATCGCCGACAAGAAGGAAGAAGCTCCCGCTGCTCCCGCAATGCCTAACCCCGGCATGGGCGGCATGGGAATGATGTAATTTAGGAAAATAGTTAAAT
>CAZJWM010000037.1:1259-18208 GCA_964549975.1 uncultured Bacteroides sp.
CCTAACCCCGGCATGGGCGGCATGGGAATGATGTAATTTAGGAAAATAGTTAAATAATCGATAGCCCCTCGACAGCCACTGCGCTGCCGGGGGCTACGCGTTTTGTGCGCGGCCTGCGGCCGGGAGTCGGACAACACCCGAGGGCGGAGAAGCGACGCCGGAGAGCGGAGAAACGGCGCCGGAGGCGCGCTCATGACATGCACAACAGAGAAAATCCCGGCCGAGTCGCATAGCGGTCCGATCGGGATTTGATGTTGTTGCTTGGAGAGCGTGTCTCCGAAGAGGCTGCGGATTAGTTGAGGTGGAGCTTGCCGTTGCAGATGCGGAGCTTGGCGGTGGGAGCCACGCGGCGGCCCAGCAGGTCGTAGCAGACGGTGGAGGCGGGAGCTTCGGCGGCTTCAACGTCGGAGATCGAGGTGGTCACGTAGTCGTTGACGGTGAGGGCGAGATCAGCGGTTTCGCCGAAGATTGATGTGGCGGAGATGATGCAGGAGCCCATGGCAACGGGAGTCACCTTGCCGGTGGTGGCGTCGACGGTGGCTACGCATTCGTCGCTCGAGGTCCAGCCCAGGTAGGAGTATTTAGCGTAGGCGGCTTCGAGTTCTTCGGCGGAAAGAGCTGCGCGAGTCTTCGAGCCGGAGCGAGCATGGTCGATGCAGGTGTAGGCCACTTGGTAGCCTGCGGCATCGGTGTTCACGTCGATTTCGGCTTCGGTGGCGGTGAAGGTGAGTTTGTGATAAATCACGTCGGCAAAGTGTTTGTTCCACACCTTTTCATAGGAGGCTTCGATGTCGGCGCCGGCCAGAAGGTGGAGCGTGGTGGTTGCAAAGGCCGTCTCATTCTCTTCAGTGGTGAGTTCCACTTCGGGAGCGACGGGGTTGAGCGAAATCACGTCAACCAGGCGAGTGCAGGTTTCGAAGGCGTCGATGCCAATGTGGCTGACGTTCTTGCCAAGTACGAGTTCGCCAAGAATGTCGCCATATTCGTGGAAGGCCTCGCGCTCGATGGTGGTCACCGACGAGGGTACAACAATGCGGTAGCAAAAGTTGGCGTAGAAGGCGCCCTGACCGATGGTGGTGACGTCGTAGATTTTGCCGTTGAATTCCACCTGCGAGGGGATGAAGCAATCTACGTCGTTGATATATTCGTCGAAGTTGTCGGCAAAATAGTAGCGCACGGTGCCGTGGGCGTCGCCATCGGGTTCGGTGATGACGTTATACTGCTGACGGTCTACCATGAAGTCGCTGATGGCCAGCGTGTATTCAACGGTTTCGCCCAATTCGGTGGTGCCAAGGGCGTAGGCGTAACCGCTGTTGCCGATGGTGACTACACCGTTTTGGCTAACGGTGGCATTAGCGGTGTTGTTGTAGCGGGTGTCGATTTCCCAAGTCACGCCGATGGTGCAATCTTCATCGGTGCAGGCCGCGGGCAGGGTGTAGGTTTTGCCGGTTTGGGCCATCTGCACTTGCGCGTACTCCTTTTCGGTGGTGAGGTGGAAATGGTGGGTATGCACGTTGCCGGTCCAAGCGCTGCCGAGCAGTTTGTAGAGGCTTTCGGTGACGTGAAGAGTGGCGGTGGTGGCAACGCCCGAGAAGGCATCGTCGGCCACAGCGGCAACGGTGTAGGTTGTCCCCGCGTAGGTTACGGTTACGGGCACTTTCAAAGCGTCTCCGGAGAAGGAGTCGGCTGATGTGAGGGCCACGTATTCGACGCCAAGTTCGGCGTCTTTTACGCTCGAAGCGTCGAGCACTGTGTAAGTAAACCCATTGTTTGAGAATGTTGTACCTACTGTAAGTTGTTCGGATGGTGTAGTGGTGTTCGTGTCGGTTTGAGCACTCACGCCGCTAACAGTCATTGCACATAGCAAGACGATAACAGCTTTTTTCATCAATCAAAAATCAAATAGTAATAATAAGAAGTGTGTATGTAAAACGGGTGCAAAGTTACGGCTTTTTTCAATATCACCCCACGTTTTCACACACTTTAACTTCCGTATAGTATAAAACCCCGGCGGCCACACGGCCGTCGGGGTTTGACGAATAGGTAGTTAGTGTATTGAATTAGTTGCGTTGGAGTTTGCCGTTTTTGATGATGATTTGACCGGCGCGGGAAGCGGCCACGCGGCGACCCATCAGGTCGAAGGCAGCGGCATCGTCGGCTTCGGCAGCCTCAATTTCGGTGATGGAGGTGGCGGTGTTCTCAACGGTGAGAATCATCGTATCCGTTTCGTCAAAGATGTGATCCACTGCGGTGATTTCGGTCCAGCCGTCGCCCACGGGGGTGGCTACGCCGTTGTTGAGCGAAATCACAGTTTCATCGGTGTGGCTCCAGATGTGAGAGAAGTAGCTGGAAGCGCCGTTGGTGATCAGCGAGTAGCAGCCGGTGGGGATGGTGTAGTCGCCGTCTACGAACTGGATGGTCACGTCTTCGAGGTCAAGGTTGTGGTAAATCACGTCGAGGAAGCGGCCGGTCAGAGCCTTATAGGAGTCGTCGGCAGACTTGGTGTGGAGCACCACGTCGGCAAAGCCTTCCGTGCTCACAAACGATTCGAAGTTGGGGGCCTTCGCGCCATAGCAAATCAGAGCGGAGAGGTTGCTGGGGGTTTCGAAAGCGTCAACACCGATTTCGGCAACGTTTTCGCCCAGAACGAGGGTTTCGAGCTTGTCGTTATAGTCGTAGAAGGCGAGGGTGGCGATGGTGGTCACCGACGAGGGCACGGTGATTTTGGTGCACTCGTTTTGGCTGAAAGCGCCCACGCCGATAATGGTGACGGTGTAGTCTTTATTGCCGTCGTTGACGCTGGAGGGGATTTCGTAGGCAGGGGTCTTGCCGGTGTAGCTGGTCACGTTGTAGAGAGTGACGGTGCCGTCGAAGTCGTTGTTGTCGTCGCGGTTGCGGGTGTAGACCACGCCGTCGACTTCAAACTGCTCCTGCTCGCCGCTAACGGTGAGGGCCAACTGCTGCGAGTCGCCGAAGATGGTGGTGGCGGTGATGGTGCAGGTGCCGTTATGACGGGGGGTGATCAGGCCGGAGCCGTCAACCACAGCCACGGTGGGGTCGCTGCTGCGCCAGGTGATGTTGGCGTAGGGATTGTATTGCGAGTCTTCGCTGGTGGTGAAGGGCACTTGATAGGTTGAGCCCATCTGCAGAGCGGCCTCAGTTTCCGAAAATTTCAGGTTGTGGTAAACCACCTTGCCGAAGTGCGAGGTCCAAGTGGCGTCGTAAGACTCCTTGGAAGCAGCGGCGATGTGGAGGGTCATCTGGCTGAGCAGGCCTTCGTTGGAAGTGAAAGCGATTTCGGGAGCAGTGGTGGCGGTGGAGATGACGTTGCTCAGGTTCTTGCAAGTCTCAAAAGCGTCAACACCAATGGTTTGCACGCCGGAGCCGAGGATGAGTTCCTGCAGATTGTCATGCTGTTCGTAGAACGCCATATAGTCGATTTCCTTAACCGAATTGGGCACCACGATTTTTGAATTCTGATTGTAGATGAAAGCGCCAACACCGATGGAGGTGACGGGATAGGTGGTGCCTTCTATTTCCACCTGCGAGGGGATGTAGCACACCTCGGCATAGAATTTGTCGGCAAAATAGAGGTTTGCCTCCGAGCCTTCGAGGGTGTAGGTCAGACCGTTGACGGTGTAGGTGGTGGGGGTGTCGAGGACGAAAGTTTGTGCAAAAGCCACAGATGAGGAAGCACAGATGGCGCACACGCTGAGTGCTGCCTGGATGAGGGATTTTTTCATTAAACTAAATAGCTGAAATTAGTAAGTTATCGTATGACAGAACCGTGTAACACGGTTGTAATACTACCTATTATTTTAATTGTAAACACAAGATGCAAATACTACCTATCGTAAGACGTATGTTGCTGATTTTCGGTGCAAAGTTACGCAAAATCCCCGAAACCACCCTACCTTTTTCACATTTTTAACAATTTTGTAACATTGTCACGCCGCTGTAACACCCCGCCCTGCAAGGGGCCGCCCAAGACACTGCGGCTCGCCGAGCCGCAACCGTGATGCACGCCCACACGGGCCGCGGCAGGGCCGCGACCCGTGTTCAGACCGAACAGGTCTCCGACATGACACACGGCGCGCCGCCGGCGCGCTCTTGCACCACATTTCTTCAGTCGGATGTTCTGCGCAAATTTTTGCGCGAAAACTTGACAAATCCGATTTTAAGTGCTATATTTGCAGGAAATTTACAAAACAGGCACTCTAATGATACTCGAAATTCGATTGAGCAACTTCTTCTCTCTGCGCGACGAGGTGATTCTGAACCTCCAGGCGGCAAATCTCCGCTCGCAGAAGGCAAAAGACTTGGAAGGAAATACGTTTGTCTGCAAAGGCGAACGCATGCTTAAAACCGTGGCCATCTACGGAGCAAATGCATCCGGCAAAAGCAACGTGATTAAAGCCATACGCGCTTGCGTTGAGATGATTCTGAATTCTCATAACTACAATGAGAACAGCACCTTTGCATTCAAGCCGTTTAAGTTTGGCGCCGCCGATGCCCCAAGCCGATTCCTTGTGCGCTTCATGATTGACGGAATCGAATATGAGTATTCCTTTTCGATGACCAACAAGGAGATACTCACAGAGGAGCTCTACTACTACCCGTATGGCCGCCGGTCGATGCTGTTCACTCGCGACGAGCGCAAAGGCCCGCAGAAGAAGTCGATTTATGAGTTTCAGAACGCAATTCGGCGTCCGGGCGACGTGGCCGCAAACACCTCCAAGAAAACGCTGTTCATTTCTCGTGCAAGCCAGATGGACCGCGAGATTGCCAAACGAGTATTCAACTATTTTAGCGACAAATTCGTGTTGAATTACTCAGGCATCAATGCATCTGCAATCGCCTCATCGCTCAGCAGCAACAAAGAGCAGCTGCTAAAAACCCTGCGCATAGCCGACAGCGACATCGTTGACATCGACAGCCGAACACCCGCTTCACAGCTCGAAATCACCACCTACCACACGAGCAACCCAACCATCGCATTCGATTTCTATAGCGAAGAATCAGACGGCACACAGATTCTGTTCAACATGATGTTGACGATTCTCGACATCATCAAGGGCGGCAAAATCCTGCTGATCGACGAAATAGAGACCAGCTTGCACACAAAGTTGGTGGAATATATTATAGCCATGTTTCACCACAGCGAATCAGCGCAGCTAATCTACACCACCCACAACACCTACCTGCTCAACACCAACAAGTTGCGCAAAGACCAGATATACTTCGTGAACAAACGCAGCGATGGTTCTTCCGACCTCTACTCACTCTTTGACTACAAAGATTTCCGCGAAAACATGGACCTTGAAAAAGCATATCTACAGGGCCACTTCGACGCCATCCCCTACATCGACGACTCGTTTGACACAATTAGCGAAGAATAGACATGGCACGCAAAGCAAGAGTCTCCAAAGGCAAAACGATGAGACCAAACTTCTTCGTATTCTGCGAAGGAAAGACAGAGATAACATATGTGGAGCTACTGCGCCAATCATTTCGAGTGCCAATTCAGATTATACCGCGCCGAAGCGACTCCAACATCTCCGACAAATATATCCGACGCTGCAAAGATGAATACGTGGCCACAAAGAACGACCTGACCTTTGTGATGTTTGACCTCGACGTGGCAGGCACACTCGAACGACTGCGCAAGCTCAAGGACACGATATTACTGGTGTCTAATCCATGTATAGAGATTTGGTTCCTGCTCCACGTGGAAAACTGCAACAGAGCAATCCCCTCCGAGGAGTGCGTAAAGCGGCTGACAGCGCATTTCAAAAAGTATAAAAAGGGGACTCTACACGACGATGAGAAATCCATACTCATCGCAAATCTGGCCGACGCCATCTCAAGAGCCGAGAGTTTGCCCGAATTTGGCAACCCTTCCTCAAGCATCCATAAGCTCATTCACGCAATTCGAGACTACACCTAACGCGTCGGTGCGGCTTGCGCATTTTTTCGGAGAGAAAGGTGGGATTTTTCAGAGATTTTCACTAATTTTGCAAGTTGAAAAAAACCGAACTACGCATGAGCGACTCAAAAATAAAAGTGGGCATCACCCACGGCGACATAAACGGTGTGGGTTATGAGGTGATTCTCAAAGCCTTCGAAGATCCGACGATGTTGGAGCTGTGTACCCCGGTGGTCTACGGCTCCGCAAAGATTGCGGGCTACTATCGCCGCGGCATGAACCTGCCGCAGCTGCGCCACGCCATCATCGACTCCGCAGCCGACGCTGCCGAGGCCACACTCAACTTTGTGAACGTCATCGACGAAGACGTGCACGTGGAGCCCGGCAAGTCAACCGAGGCCGCCGGAGCTGCCGCCCTGGCTGCCCTGGAGCGCGCCGTGGCCGACCTGAAGGCCGGAGCCATCGACGTGCTCGTCACCGCCCCCATCAACAAGAGCAACATCCAAAGCGATGCGTTCCACTTTGCCGGCCACACGGAATATCTGCAAGCAGCCCTGGCCGAGGGTGAGGACGACACTCACCGCGCACTGATGGTGCTCTGCTCGGAGAATCTGCGCGTGGCCCTGGCCACAACCCACCTGCCCATAGCGCAAGTGGCCGCAGCCATCACTCAGCCGCTGATTGAGGAGAAACTGCGTCTGCTCAACCAATCGCTCATCGGCGACTTCGGCATCCACGCCCCGCGCATAGCCGTGTTGGCGCTGAACCCCCACGCCGGCGACTCCGGTCTGCTCGGCTCCGAGGAGGAGACAATCATCCGCCCGGCCATCGAGCAAGTGCGCCAAGAGAAGATCATGGCGTTTGGCCCGTATGCTGCCGACGGATTTTTCGGTGCCGGACATCACACGAAGTTCGACGGCGTGTTGGCCATGTATCACGACCAGGGCTTGGCCCCGTTTAAGGCGCTGAACATGGACGACGGGGTGAACCTCACGGCCGGACTGGCCTACGTGCGCACCAGCCCCGACCACGGCACCGCCTACGACATTGCCGGACGCGGCGAGGCCGACGCCTCGTCGATGCGCCACGCCATCTACACGGCCATCGACGCCTATCGCAATCGCCGGCGCCAAGCCGAGGCCGTGGCCGACCCCTTGAAGAAACTCTACGTGGAACGCGGCCGCGACAACGTGGTGCTCAATCTCGACAAAGACTAACCCACCACCCTGAGGATATGGCCAATTATTCAGTAGCCGGGATACTTCGCGCAGCCAACTATTCGCCCAACCACATTGCATCGGACGCCGCCGTGCTCAACGAGGTGTGCGCCCGCCTGCGCAAACGCGGTTGCGACGTGACGGTCTACAGCGAAGCCGAGCTGCTCGACGGCAAGGTCACCGAGCCGGTGATTATTAATATGTGTCGCGACACGCGCTCGCTGCGCATGCTCCGCGAGATGGAAGACGCCGGAGCGCTGGTGATCAACTCGGCCTACGCCGTGGAAAATTGCCGCCGCGAACGTCTGGGCCGACTGCTGCGCAGCGCCGACGTGGCCTATCCCACAAGCATCCTCACCGACACCGACGCCTCCATCACCGCCGCCATGCTCAGCGAGGGGATGACGCGCTGCTGGGTGAAACGCGCCGACGCCCACTCCATGCACAAGGAAGACATCACCTTTGCGCCCAACCCCGCCGAGGCCCAAGACGTGGTCAACGAATACTTCTTGCGCGGCATCCGCTGCGCCGTGGTTGACCGCCATCTCGAAGGGAATCTGGTGAAATTCTACGGGGTGCGCGGCAGCAACTTCTTCCACTGGTATTATCCCTTCGACCGCCAGCAAAACGCCACGGGCCACGACGCCACCGACGGCCGCTCGCCCGTGTTCAGCTTCTCCTCCGACAATCTCAAGGCCATAGCCTCGCGCGCGGCCAACGCCCTGGGCGTGGACATCTACGGCGGCGACGCCATAGTTGACGCCTCGGGCGAAATTTGCATAGTGAACTTCAACGACTGGCCCTCGT
Source organism: uncultured Bacteroides sp. (assembly GCA_964549975.1). Classification (GTDB taxonomy): domain Bacteria; phylum Bacteroidota; class Bacteroidia; order Bacteroidales; family Muribaculaceae; genus UBA3263. The sequence continues at coordinate 9,210 of CAZJWM010000037.1, forward strand.
TTGCCCCCTGCCGGGCAGAGGCCGTCAACGAAATAGCCCGCTTCATCTCAGCGGCCATCAAACAGAAATTTAACCCCAAACAGAAAAAACCTACAGCCAAATGAGCCATCGCCCCATAGATCACAGTCATGATAAAGATTTCCCACTATTGCCCAAACTCATAGCCACATCGCTGGGTGTGGGCTACCTGCCGGTGATGCCCGGCACGTGGGGCGCCCTGCTGGCCATAGTGTTGTGGCTGCCGCTCTATCTGTGGGCCTCGGCGCCGGTGTGCGTGGCCGTCACGGCCGTGGCTGCCGTGGCTCTGGCCGTGGCCGGCACGTGGGCCAGCTCCGTGAGCGAGCGCTATTGGGGCAAAGACCCCGTGATTGCCTGCGTTGACGAAACCGTTGGCCAATGGATTTCGCTGCTGCCGGTTGTGCCGCTGTGCCCCTGGTGGGAGGTGGTGTTGAGTCTGGCTCTCTTCCGCTTTTTCGACATTGTCAAGCCTCTGGGCATCCGCCAAATGGAGCGCCTGCCGCGCGGCTACGGCATGATGGCCGACGACGTGCTCGCCGGAATCTACAGCGCCCTGATTCTCTGGGCCATTAACCACTATTCATTAAATCTCTTCTGATGCAACATCTGAAAAAGATAGGCAACAATCTGCTGACGAGCGACTCGCTGCTCCCCACGTTCCTGCGATCGGTGGTGTCGAGCCAAGCCGCCTCGTGGACCGACATGGCGCTGAGCTTCGTGCTCTTTGCATGGGGCAACCTGGTGCCGTGGCTGGCCACCGCCATCGGCGCCGTGGCCGGAGGCGTGGTCAATTGCATCATCAACTATAAATTCACCTTCCACGCCGACGGCTGCCCCTGGCGCGCCGTCATCGTGAAATATCTGATGGTGTGGGTGGGCTCCGTGGTGCTCAACGCCTACGGCACCGACCTGCTCTACTCGCTGCTGCAAAAGTGGACTTGGCTCGAAACGATAGGCTTCCGCGACGACGGCTACTTCGCCGCAGCGCGTCTGCTGGTGTCGCTGCTGGTGTCGTGGTTTTGGAACTTCGCCCTGCAACGCCGCTTCGTCTATCGCCCCACGGGCTTCGACCCCTACGCCATGCGCCTCACTCGCATATTCACTCACAAACGATAACTCAACTCGAACTCATAGATAATGGACATCAAAACTCAATCAAAAGCTGCTCGCGACAAGCTGCAGCAAGGCATCTACAAAGTGATTAACCCCTTTGTGCGCCTGCTCATCCGCATAGGTTTCACCCCCAACATGGTCACCACAGTGGGCTTCTTGGGCAACATCGCCGCTGCCGCCGTGTTTGTGCTGGCCGGCGTCAAAACCGTGCAGCCGGACTACGACAGCTTCTACCTGCTCACCCTGGGCGGCGCCCTGCTCATCGGCTTCTCGCTGTTTGACATGCTCGACGGCCAAGTGGCTCGTCTGGGCAACATGGCCTCGACTTTCGGCGCCATGTATGACTCCGTGCTCGACCGCTATTGCGAGCTCTTCACCCTGGGCGGCATCTCCTTCTATCTGATTCAGGTGGACTATCTCGTGGGTGCCCTCATCACCTTCGTAGCCTTGATTGGCTCAATCATGGTGAGCTACGTGCGCGCCCGCGCCGAAGGCCTGGGCATTGAGTGCAAAGTGGGCTTCATGCAGCGCCCCGAACGCGTGGTGGTCACCGCTCTGGGCGCCCTCGCCACCGGCATCTACGGCCAATGCCACAACCCCGCGTCAGATTTCGACCCCAACCTGATTCTCATCGTGGCCATGGGCGTGATTGCCGTCTTCGCCAATCTCACCGCCTTTGCCCGCATCAACCACTGCAAGAAAGCCCTCAAAAAATAAATGAGCTCATCATCTCTGCGCCGCCGTCTGCCGTCGACGCGCGAAGCCGTGACCTTCATCACGGCTTTGATAGTTTGGTTGGCAGTCACCGCCATATTCGTGGGCCTGCGCCCCGAACACCCCGTGATGGCCCTGCTGATGGCCGCAATGTTTTTTGCCGCCCCGGCCCCAAGAGCCCTGCTGATGGCGCTGCTGCCCTTCGCCCTGTTTGGCATCAGCTACGACTGGATGAACATCGTGCCCAACTACACGGTGAACCCCGTCGACACCATCGGCCTCTACTCCACGGAGCTGCGCCTCTTTGGCATCCACGGGCTGACGCCCAACGAGTGGTGCGCCGGGCACACCTCCCCGGTGCTCGACCTGCTGGGCGGAGTGTTCTATCTCTGCTGGGTGCCCGTGCCCATAGCCTTTGGCATCTATCTCTACTGCAAAGGCCAACGCACCGAATATCTCCACTTTGCGCTGGTGTTTCTGCTGACCAACCTCATTGGCTTCACCGTCTATTACATTCATCCGGCCGCTCCGCCGTGGTTTGTGCGCGACTATGGTTTTGAGCCCACGCTCGGATTGCCCGGCTCCTCGGCCGGACTGGCCAAATTCGACGCCATGGTGGGCCTGCCGATTTTCGACTCGCTCTATGCGCGCAACGCCAACGTCTTTGCCGCCCTGCCCTCGCTCCACAGCGCCTACACCCTGCTGGCGTTCATCTACTCGCTGCGCGCCAAAGTGCCCACATGGATGCGCATAGCCCTGGCCATCATCACCCTGGGCATCTGGAGCACCGCCGTCTACACGTTCCACCATTATCTCACCGACGTGATCTGCGGCATTGCCTGCGCCCTGTTCACTGTGGCCCTGTTTGAATTCGTACTGATGCGCATCCCCGCCTTCAGCCGATTCATCAGCCGATACATTAACTATATCACCCCACGCAAATCATGACTGAAAACGAAGAAAAGATACGCCCCGAGGTGTTGACCTACGACGACGTGCGCCGAATGGTGCCCCGCCTCGACGGCCATGAGCGACTGGTCAACCGCCTGCTCCACTGGCTGAAAGTGGACCGCATCAACCAAGCCCACGCCCACTGCTGCGACACCCCCGGCCCGGAATTCACACGCCGACTGCTCTTCGACGAATTCCACATGAGCCTACGCGTAGACGGCCAAGAGGTGCTCGACTCGCTCCCCCAAGGGCCGTTTATCACCGTGAGTAACCACCCCTTCGGCGCCCTCGACGGCATAGCCCTGATTCATCTCGTGGGCTCGCGCCGCCCGGAGTTCAAGGTGATGGTCAACATGATTCTCAACCAAGTGGGCGCCATGCGTCCCAACTTCATAGCCGTCGACGCCTGGGCTCAAAAAGACCCCAAGAAACGCGCCGTGAGCGTCAACGGCATCCGCCAAGCCCTGCGCCAACTCGCCGACGGCCAACCCGTGGGATTCTTCCCCGCCGGCGCCATGAGCAAAACCAACTGGAAAAATCAGCTCATCGACCGCCCCTGGCAAGACTCCGTGCTGCAAATCATCTATCGCGCCAAAGTGCCCGTGGTGCCCATCTTCTTCCACGGCACCAACCGCTGGTGGTTTAACCTGCTCGGCCACATCTGCTGGCCCCTGCGCTCGGTGGCCCTCCCCTCCGAGGTGGTACACAAAAACGGCCAAGAGATGCACATCTCCATTGGAGAGCCCATCACCCTCGAGCAGCAGATGCCCTATCGCGAAAGCCCCGCCACCCTCGGCGCCTACCTCCGCGAGCAGACCTACGCCCTGCGCTCCCGCAAATAACCCTACGCAAGAGGTGGCATTTTGTCACCTCTTTGCCACGTTTTTGTGACAGTTTGAATTTTTTTCTAAAAAAATACTACATATATTCCATTATGCCATAGCCGATTGACATATATTAACACTTTTATGGGGTATAACGTATAAAATTAATTCGTAACTTTGAAGTGCAATTTAACCGCAACACTTAAAAACAACAAGAAAAAACAACCCCCCAAAACCCCGAAAACACTTGCAGCATCTGCGGATGCTGTCGGCGACTTTTCTACACATGACCAACGAACGTTACACAACCACCTGCAACGCGACAACGCCCTCAAGCGTTGCTCCCCTCACAAGCCCTGCAACATCCATCAGCGACTGCCGGACACAAGGCCGAGCGGTTGGCTGACGCATATACATACTTTTCTCTCTCCTCAAACGAACCATCGTTACCCTAAATCAGAGAAAAAAGTAAGCACAAGTAAGAATAGGAATAACACATAAATTGGTAAGACTAGGTCCTCGCTCCAGACGTGATGTCAGTAGCGGGGATTTGCCGTCTTTATACCCGACTTATTTAACTTTCAATTATCAATTGCAGTTTTCAATTATTTTTGCTAACTTTGCTGCATAGGACTACACTTATTCACACCTTAAACCCTGAAATGACTAATCTCAGACATCCGGCCTTGGCTGCAGCCCTGCTCAGCCTTTGCGCCATCAATGCTCAGCAGCTCACTGCGGACTACATCCAATGGCCCGCTTCAACCTCGCTGCCAACCTACGTGAAAGCATGGAAAGCCGGCACACTCGACATGGAAGATGAAAACTTCTTCATCGCCCGTGTGCGACCCCACGCCACTTTCCGCAACGCCGCTACACAAATCAACTCATCGCTCACCGAAGCCAACGACAAACGTCTGGTCTACTGGGTGCCCTTAGGCGACCAAACCTCCGGTCTGAACACCAACGCCCTGCCTAACGGACTGTTCAACTCCGAGGTGTTCTCCATGTGGAGCTACGTCACCCACTTCGGCAACTGGACATCACCCCACGGATGGGTGCCCGGCGCTTTTGCCGACGTGGCCCACAAAAACGGTGTGGCCGTCTCCGGCGTCGCCTCAATCCCCAACGCCACCCTGAGTTCCACCTCGTGGTACAACCCCATGAAGGAGCAGCTCAACCTCGATAGCGACGACCTGGCCGCATTCCTGTTGGCGCACGGCGTTGACGGTCTGGGCTACAACTCCGAGTTTTCGTGGGACAGCTCAAGCATGACCAAACTCGAGGCTCAACACAACGCCGTGGTGAAATATCTCCAAGCCCACGGCGACGACCTGGCCGAAAACATCTGGTATGACGGCACCAACGACTACGGCTCCATCACCTTCGACCAAGGCCTGGCCGCCCACAACGACGGCTGCTTCGGCTCCGCCACCGACTCCACACGCACGGCCTCGCTATTCCTCAACTACAACTGGAACAGCGGCTCACTGCTCTCCAACTCCGTGACCTACGCCAAGAAGATGGGCATCGACCCGCTCTATCTCTACGCCGGCTTCAACATGCAAGGCGGCCAACCAAGCACCAACAACTGGCCCACGCTGGCAAAATATGCCATCTCAATAGGCCTCTGGGGCGCCCACTCCAACAACATGATGTGGCTCGCCCGCAACTCCAACGGCTCCACCCCGGCAGCCATGCAAAAGACCTATCAGAAGAGCATAGAACAATGGTTTGGCAACGGCCCCCGCAACCCATCAGTGGCCATCAGCGTGGCCAACCGCTCGAAATGCTCGCCCGACGACGACTTCTTTGGCATGAGCGCACTGATGACAGCCCGTTCCGCCCTCAGCTGGGACCTCTCCGAAGAGCCCTTCATCAGCTACTTCAACCTCGGCAACGGCACATTCTTCAACTGGCTGGGCACGCGCCAAAACTCCATGGAATGGTATAACATCGGCGTGCAAGACTATATGCCCACCTGGCGCTTCTGGTGGAGCAAATCGCTTCTGGCCACTTCCACCACCAAAGGTAGCATCGGCCTCGACGCCACATTCACTTGGGACGACGCCTATGTGGGCGGCTCCTGCCTGAACATCACCGGCACCGACACCGACGCCTACCTCCAGCTCTTCAAAACACGCTTTGCCCTGCAAGTGGGCGACAAAATCCGCATCACCTACAAACTCCGCTCAGGCTCCACCGCCGCCAACCTGATTCTCACCACCGAAGGCGCCGAAGCCACCGCAGTGCGTGAAAACTCTCTAAGCGTCATCTCCGCCGACACCGAATCCGACGAAGACCTCTGGACCACCGCCACCTTCACCGTCAGCGGCTCGCTGGCTGCCTCGCTCAACGGCAAAAACCTCGCCCTGATTGGCCTGCACTTCACCGACGCCAAAGCCCTCGACTTGCTCCTTGGCGAAGTGTCAATCATCCGCGGCAACGCCTCCACCCCCGCCACACCCGAGGTAACCCTCACCCGCGTGTTGGCAAACCACCACCTTGGCATCGACGGCAAAATCATCTTCAACATGCCCGCCACGGCCAAAGCCGACGGCACCCCCACCTACAACATCGACGTGGCCACCTCAATGTTCAAAATCTACGCTCAAGAAGAGGGCAGCGAGCCCGTCTTCGTGGGCCTGACCACCTCGTGGGCCGGCATGGTTTACTCATTCCCCGTCTCTTCTGCCAACAATCGCGTGCGCTTGGGCGTCAGCGCCATGAGCCTCGACCACTCCTCCGACTCCCCCATCGCTTGGGGCGACTGGATGGATAAGGGCGAATACACCGTCACCGACGACATCCAACTCTCGCAAAACGTGATTAAGCCCAACGAAGCCTTCTCCGTGGGCTACGTTGACCCGCAACACTCGCCCTCCAACTGGCGCCTCTACGACAAAGACGGCAACCTGATGGCCGAAGCCACCTCTGCCCTCGAAATCAACCTGCCCAACGGCCTGCCTCAAGTGGGCGGCTACGACGTGGTGATCGACGAAGGCACCGACGCACAACGCACTTTCGGCTACTTCGTGCAAATCAGCTCCACCGAAACAGGCGCAATCCCCCGCATCCTCACCACCACTGTCGACGGCGACTCCACCTCAATTGAAACCGGCGACCACATCACCCTGCGCTACACCGGTCGCGAAGCCGACGGCGCCGGATCGCGCGCCATCTCGCTCAACGAAAAGTGGTTTGGCGTGAAAGTGAGCCAGCTCGGCCTGCAAGCCAACCAGTCGTTCTCCGTGGCCGGCTGGGTGCGCATCGACAATCTGCCCGACGGCATCTCCAACTTCGTGACCATCGAAAATCGCGACGGCTCATGGCCCGCCAACAACTGGGGCTACTTCTGGAGCCGCATCGCCGGCGACGGCCGTTTTGCCTACGACCAAATCGACGGCTGCTGGGGCCTGCGCCTGCAAGCTGCCGCTGACGGCAACCGCCTCTTCTCGCAATACGACAACTCTCGCATCGGCCTGGGCACATGGACCCACTTCGCCATCGTCTTTGAATATAACGACGAAGGCAAAGTTCGCTCATCGTTCTATCTCAACGGCGTGAAGCAAACCATGTCATCCTGGCTCAACGTGCTGAAGAGCTCCTACGACTCCAGCGGCTGGGCTTGGAACGACCTCCAAGGCTACGTGAAAAACTACGGCAACAACGTCTACGGCTCCGGAGTGAACGCCACCGAAACCGGCTATGCCGAAACATCCTACACCCTGACCGACAACGACTACATCGCCTTTGGCGGCTCGGCAAGCAACATCTTCGCCCTGCAAGGCGCCCTGGATGACTTCCAAGTGTGGGGTCGCGCCATGACCGACGCCGACGTGAAAGCCTCGATGGAAGGTCTCGACGAAAACAACCTCCCCGAAGGCCTCCTGGCCCTCTTCGACTTCGAAGATGAACCCAACGTCAAAGCCTTCAAGGCCAAAGGCGAAAAAGCCGGCGCAAGCGGCTTCTATTGGGACACCACCGAAGGCACCAAAGAAGGCCAAAGCTCGAAAAACTACACCGTGCCCAACTACGAAGCCGGCTGCCCTTTCATCAAAGGCAGCGCCTATCAGGTGGTGACCACTCCCCAATGGTCCGCTAAGAAGGGCGTCATCGCGCCCGCCGAAGGCTCCGACACCGAAGGCTCTGCCGACCTCACCTACCGCAAAGCCGGCACTTTCAACGTCACTCTGACGCTGACCAACAGCCACGGCTCCGACACGGCCGAATTCCCCGTGATCAACGTTAGCGAAGGCGCTTCAATCAACGAAGTGGCCGCCGACGCTGCCGCCACCATCACCGCCGCCACCGGAGTGGTGCTCATCCACTTTGCCGACGCCACGGAGACTCACGTGGTCAACGTCTACAACGCCGCAGGTGCCCTCGTGGCCACCGCCGGCGCTGCCAACTCCGACATGACGCTGCGCATCTCCACGCCCGGTGCCTACATCGTGAGCATCGCCAAGGCCAACGGCACCCCGGTCCGCTCGGCCAACATCCTCGTGCCCTAACCCACTACCCCTCTATCAACGCAAAGCCCCGCATGGTCGCATCCATGCGGGGCTTTGTAATAGGTATTGGCGTACTGATTATTCAGAATACCATTTGGAGTACATGAGATAGTTGTGGGCAATGCGCTGGTTCATCTCGCGGCTCTTTTCGGGTTCAACCTGTTTGATGAACTTGGCGGGAGCACCGCCCCAGAGTTCTCCGGGGCCGATTTTAGTGCGAGAGAGCACCACGCTGCCGGCGGCAACGATGGCTCCGGCACCCACTTCGGCGTCGTCCATCACCACGGCTCCCATGCCAATCAGAGCATAGTCGTGGATGCGGCAGCCGTGGAGCGTGACGTTGTGGCCCACGCTCACGTCGTTGCCAATCTCGATGGTGCTCTTCTCATAGAGGGTGTGGAGCACCGAGCCGTCTTGAATGTTCACGCGGTCGCCGATGCGAATGGAGTTGACGTCGCCGCGAATCACGGTGTTAAACCAGATGCTGCACTCGCGGCCGATGACCACGTCGCCGATGATGGTGGCGTTTTCGGCCAAGAAACAGCCGTCGGCAATCTGCGGGGTGAAGCCGCGCACTGGCACAATCAGCGACATAGTGTGGCGGTTTTGGCGGTGAGCCAGCGGCGCTGCTCTTCGGTCTCAAGCAGAGGCAACAGAGTGGTGCGCACTGTGGCATGATAGTCGTTGACCCAAGCAATCTCTTCGTCGGTCATCAGTGTGGTGTCAAACAGGGTGATGTCGAAGGGGAAGAGCGTCAGGGTTTCGAAGCGGAGGAATTTGCCGAATTCGGGGTTGCTCACTTCGGCGGGCACGGTGAGCACGAGGTTTTCGCAGCGGATGCCGTGGATGCCTTCGCGATAGAGAC
>CAZJWM010000038.1:0-17910 GCA_964549975.1 uncultured Bacteroides sp.
ATCTAAGACTAAAAAGTTTGGTCGGAGCTATCCTTATGCTGGGCGCTGCCGCAGGCGTCACGGCAGCCACGACCAACGTAACTCACCTGCGAATCAACTTCACGTCGGGTGAATGCACCCACTATCTGCTCTCTGACGCCCCGTCGATTGCCTTCACCGACGATGATATGGTCATCACCGTGGGCGAAACCTCCACCAATGTGGCGAAATCCACCGTCGACGGCTTCACCTTCACCGACGGCCAAGACGGCATCGCTCAAGCAAAGGTGGCCGACACCACATTCGCTCTCAGCGGCGACTGTCTCACAGTCAACGGAGAGAAACCCAGCGGCGTGACCATCACAGCCGTAAACGGCCGCCAAGTGGCCTCAGCCTCTGCCGCCGATCAGAGCGTCACCATTGACCTCTCGGGCCTCGCCGCAGGCGTCTATGTTGTCACAGCCAACGGCTCTGAATCAATCAAGATTATCAAAAAATAACCTCAACTAATAAGTATGAAACGAATTTTACTACCATGCATGTTTGCTGTAGTTGCCACCACCGGCGCTTTTTCTGCCGGTGCTGCAACATTCAGCAAATATCAGCCTGTGGCCACTCCGCAGCAGGCTGCCGCACGTGTGGCCTCGCAGAAGCTGACCCTCAGCTACCCCATTGCTGCCTACTACACCGCCTCTGACCACGACTACTATCTGATTGTGGCCAATAAGGAAGACGTGACCTACGACACGCAAACCGGCAACCTCACCGCCACAGATGCGTGGGCTCTGACGCTCGACCTTTACGCCACCGATGGCGCCGCTTCGCAGCTCCCAGTCGGAACGTATAAGGCCTCCACAGACTATAGCAACTTCACATACGATTCGGAATACACCACTCTGATTCAATACGACATCAAAGGTAATGTCTCCAACGTGATCAACATCACCGGCGACATCACCGTGAGCATGGACGACAGCAAGAGCTATACCATCAGTTTCGAGCAGGATATTGATGGCGTGGGCACCGCCGTGACCTACACCGGCAAACTCCCGCTGAGCGACGGCACCTCCAGCATCTATCCTTCGGTCAAAGAGGATATGAATCTGAACTTCACCGGCGGCAGCGCCTACTATTACGGCAACCTGATGGAGAACAACACCGGCAACATGATTGTGCGCCTCTTTGACTGCGAATTCGACTCTGAGTCGGGCAACATCACCTCTGATACCGGCAATTGCCTGAACATCATGCTTTTCTCACGCCTGTTTGCTTCTTCGGCCACCAAGCGCCTTGTGGCCGGCACATACACCTGCGCTCGCACCCTCAACCGCGAGACATGGTACCCCGGCATGGAGGTTGACTATATGTCGTACACAATCCCCTACGGCACCTATGTGCAGGCTAAAGACAGCAAATATTCCGGCGGTTATGCCTATGGTTACCTCGTGGATGGCACAGTGGTTATTGAGGAGCTCGGCGACGATGACTATCGCATCACCGTCAACGGCACCACCAACCTCTCCTACACCGTGAGCGGCACTTTTGAAGGCACTATCTCCGACATTGAAGACCGCTCCGACGATGAATCTACATCATCAATCTCCACCCTCACCGACGACGTGGAGATGGATCTCAGCCCCATTGAAATCTGCCGTGCCTACAATGGCGGCGACTTCAAAGACAAGACCATTCAATCGTTTATTCTCGACATCGGTTCGCCTTCGGGCAAGGATGAAGGCATTGCCAACGGCGGTGACCTGATTCGCATGGAGTTCCTCCTGCCTTACGGCATCCGCAAAATCCAGCCCGGCACCTACTCCGTGCTCGACAACGACTATGAGACATATTTCCAGCCCTACAGCCTCCGTCAGGGCTACTTCTCCAAGAAGGGCACCGGCGAACTCGTGGGCACACGCTACAATCACATAAAAGAGGGCAGCTACGTGGTGTTCGACGAATATGCTCCCGCAGCCTCCGGCTCCGTGGGCGTGATTCTCAACGCTGACGACACCTACACCTTCAAAATCAGCCTCGTTGACGATGCCGGCTATTACATCACCGGTGAATGGACCGGCCCGATGCAGCTCAACTACAATCCTTCGGCCCTCGCTGCCGGCATTGAATCGGTTGAAGCTACGGCCACCACATCATATTTCCTCGCCGGCGATCAGCTCACCTTCTCGGCTCCTATAGCCTACGCCATCTATTCGCTCCAAGGCGTGGAACTCCTCTCCGGCCACGGCGAATCAGCCGACCTCTCCGCTCTCGCCGACGGCGTCTACATCATGCAATTCGACAACAAAACCGTTAAGATCTCCAAGAAATGAAAAGAGTAATCTATACAGTCATCATCGCGGCTACTGCTCTGCAGCTCTCTGCTCGCGAGGATGCTGTGATGAACATAAACACCGCCGACACCTGTCGGCAATTCGTAGTGCCCGAGGTTGAATCCGTGGAGGTGAAGCTCGCCAATGAGGCTTCCGAGCTCCAAGTGATTGAATCCGGCGAAACCACCGCCACATTCCCCATTGCCGACATCACCTCAATCAATTTCGGCATTGAAACCACAGTGATGAAAGTCACCAACCCCGACGGCACCATTAGCAAATATTCCGAAATTCCCACAATGATTCGCCGTGTGGCCGAGTCGATCGGTTCCCCCACTCTGCTGGCCTTCGGCACTGTTGCCGCCGAGACTCCTGCCGACCTCACCTCAGGCGACTATGGCGTCTGCTTGACCATCAGTCCGTCGGTGCTCTATCAAGGCACATTTGCCCTGGAAGAGGTGAGCAGCAGCGTTTCGGTTCAGATGATTAAATATGGCGAAGGCGGTGGCCGCGAATGGCTCGTAGACGAAATCCAATCCGGCACAATCACCTCGTCGCTCGACCGCAAGAGCCAGACCGTGACCCTCGCTCTGGAAGTGACCTTTGCCGACGGCACAACCCTGAGCGTTGACTACCAAGGCAAACCCACCGACGTGGCCACCGATCAGAGCTTCGACGAGATGTTCACCGACCAAATCTATGGCAATGAGATGTATTATTACAACGCCGACGGCGACCTCACATTCTATGGCGAAATCACCGGCGTGAAGATGGCCACAAAGTCAAGCAAGAAACACTTCACCTTCACCACCAATCCTGAGACCGGCTACACTGCCTCGCAGTTCTACCTGCAGGTTTCGCCCGACCTCTTCAACACCGGCAAAATCTCCATGCCGGACGCTCCCGACAAATCGTGGAGTCTGGTCTACGGTGAATTCCAAGTGTTTGCCAACGAGCCCCACGATTCGGCTATGGATTCCGGCTACTATAAGAACATTGCCGACAATGGCGAAATGAAGATTTCGACTAACGATGACGGCACTTACAGCATCTACGTGAACATTCAGATGTTTTACGACAATGCAGCCAACGGCCTGACCCACTCCGGTCGCCCCGACCGTCTGATTATCAACTACACAGGCGAAGTTACTCAGTAAAATTCCGCAACAAGTGAACAGATTAGTTTTATTCACAGCGATGGCAGCGGCCTCATTCTTCTGCGCTTCGGCGCAGAAGTTGTCGCCGCTGACTTCTGCTTTTTTGAGCAAGCAGTCAATGCCGGCCAACACAGTGCGCCGCGCTATGCTCATCAGCAGCGACAGCGCCACAGTGGCAAGCACAGCCTCCAACGCCACCACCTTCAAGGCCTTCATTGAAATCTCATCCGACAAGGCCATCCCAAAATTGGAGCAGTGTGGCGTGAAAATCAATTTGAAATATCCCGGCCACGTCACCGCCGTTGTGCCTCTCACCGCTGTTGAGGCCATTCAGGCCATCCCGGAGGTGACACACATCAACATCGCATCACGTGTGGCCTTTCTCAACGACTCCGCTCGCGCCATCGGCAAGGTCAATGAGGTGCAACTCAATTCGCTGAAAGATCTGCCTCAGGCCTACAAAGGCGAGGGTGTGATTATCGGCGTGGTCGACACCGGCATGGAATACTATCACCGCGCTTTTCGCGACGCCAAAGATGACAGCAAGTTGCGCATCTCCCGCGTGTGGAATCAGGCTGCCGTTGGTGCCCCGCCGTCGGGCTTTGACTTCGGCGCGGAATATAGTAACACCGATGAAATCCGAGCCGCGAAATACGACAACACCGACGGCTATCACGCCACCCATGTCACCGGCATTGCAGCCGGTTCGAAAGGCATCGGCACCAACTACTATGGCGTAGCCCCGGAGAGCGAAATCGTGTTTGTGAGCATAGGCGAAGACGGCACCGACGTCGACGTGCCCGAAGCCGTGAAATATATCTTCGACTATGCCGACGAAGTGGGCAAACCCTGCGTCATCAACCTAAGCCTCGGCTCGCATCAGGGCCCGCACGACGGCACATCTGCCACCGACAAATTCTTTGACTCGGTGGTCGGCCCCGGTCGCGTGATTGTGGGCGCTGCCGGCAACGAAGGCGATGGCGCACAACATGCCGGCAAAATCTTCACCGCCACCGACACCGTTTTCAAGACAACGCTCGGCTATCCGAGCACCACTCCCAAGAACACCGGTATTGAAATCTACGGTTCGCGCAACGTTGACCTGAAAATCCGCGTGGCCGTGGTGGATATCACCAAAAAAGGCCGCGTGGTGGCTCAGTCCGACTTGATTTCGGCCGGCTCGGGCAACACCTACAAAGGGTTCACCGAAGACGAAACCGGCGCCGAAGCCGACTTCATTGTCTATCCCGGCACCGACGCCGACCGCTCATGCTTCTACATTGAGTCATACGTCACCAGCCTCAACAGCAATCGCCGTTTGGCCATCTTCGCCTACGGCAACGAGGGCGAAGAGGTGCACCTCTGGAACCTCACCGGCTACGATTTCCTGCAGCCCGCAAATGCGTCGGACTATACTGCCGGCGATTGCAACTACACCGTCGGCGAAATCGGTGGCACAAGTGAATCGGTCATCTCTGTGGGTGCTTGCAATTCGCGCAACTATTTCCCCGTCTATTGGGATTCGAAATATCTCTATGGCGTAGGCAGCACATTCTATCCTGCCGGCGACCTCTGCTACTTCTCAAGTTGCGGCCCCACCCTCGACGGTCGCATCAAACCCGACGTTGCCGCTCCCGGCTACTTCCTCATCTCGGCTGCGAGCAGCTACTATGGCGACGAAACATTCTGGACCGGCTCATCGGAGGCATATCCCGCCGCAGTGGACCGCGTGCAGGACTCGGAAGGCCGCTATTCCTACTACTATCTCGATGCAGGAACGTCGATGTCGTCGCCCTTTGTGGCCGGCACGGTGGCCCTCTGGCTTCAGGCAAATCCGAATCTTTCGCCCGCTGACGTGCGCCGCGTGATCAGCAAAAGTTCCACGGCCAACAGCTACACCGGCGACCTGCCCAACAATCGCTTTGGCTACGGCATCATCAATGCCTATGCCGGCATCAAGTATGTGATCAACAATGCCGGAATTGCCGATGCAACGACCGACTGCGACGTCAAGGTTTGGGCCGACAGAGAGGAACGCGCCATCTATTGTTCGGCAGGCGACGATGCCACAATTGCCGTCTACGACCTCTCGGGCAAACTGATGGGCGAATTCCGCGGTTCGCGCATTGACGCCTCGGCCTGGCCCCACGGCATCTACGTCACCAAAGTTTCAACTCCCCAAAGCAGCATCTCTGCGAAGTTGGCACTCTAATCCTAACTCTCGCAGTTATCCTAACAACGAGGCCCGGCGATTCAGTTCGTCGGGCCTCGATTATCTCTTACCAGGGGTCTACGTCGTAGTAGACTTGCGAGCCTCGCATCATGGGCATGGAGTGCATATCCTCAAAGAGTTTTCGCAGCAGCTCCTTCACGGCTTTCATCGACACGTCGACTTCCACCTTGAGCATGATTTTGCGGATGTAGAGCGACTGCACGCGGCTCACCACCGGCTCTTCCGGGCCAAACACGCGATTGCCCAACAGTTCGCGCAATCGTCGGCCATAGGTTTCGGCGATGAGACACAGTTGGCCATTGTCGCG
This sequence comes from uncultured Bacteroides sp., assembly GCA_964549975.1. Lineage (GTDB taxonomy): Bacteria > Bacteroidota > Bacteroidia > Bacteroidales > Muribaculaceae > UBA3263. Next base: position 6,004 of record CAZJWM010000038.1, read on the forward strand.
ATGCTTCAGATAGATGTTGATCAGTCGGGTGAACGGCGGATAGAAGTGCGCCTTGCGCTCGGCAATTTCGTAGTTGTAGAATCCGAGGTAGTCATGCGTCTTCACAAACTTCACCACGGAGTGTTCCGGCTGGGTGGTTTGGATAATAACCTTGCCGGGGGTGTCGCGGCGTCCGGCGCGCCCGGCCACTTGCAGCATCATGTTGAACGCCCGTTCCGAGGAGCGGAAATCGGGGTAGTTGATTAGCGCATCGGCCGAGAGGATGCCCACCACGTTCACGCCGTCGAAGTCCAAGCCTTTGGTCACCATCTGTGTACCCACGAGAATCTGCGCTTTGCGGGCCGAGAAGTTGTTGATAATCTCTTGATAGCCGTCTTTATTGCGGGTGGTGTCGAGGTCCATGCGCAAGATTTTGGCATCGCGAAATGCTCGCTGCACGTCGTCTTCCACGCGCTCCGTGCCGTAGCCCACCACTTGGATTGCCGGCTCTTGACACACAGGGCAAATCGTTGGCAGCGGATAGGTGGCGCCGCAGTAGTGACACACGAGCTTGTTCTCGCGCTTGTGATACGTGAGACTCACGTCGCAGTTCATGCATTTGGGCACGTGGGCACACTGTTTGCAGCGCGCCATGGGTGCAAAGCCGCGGCGATTGTGAAATATGATGGCTTGGTTTCCGGCAGCCAGTGCGCTTTTCACCTGCGCGGTGGTGTCGCGCGCCAACATGGAGAAGCCTCCGGTGATTTTGAATTCGCGGTTCATATCCACGACCTCAATCTCCGGGAGCACCACGCCGCCGTAGCGTTCGGTGAGTTCCACCAATCCGAATTGGCCTTTCAGCGCTTTGTAGTATGTCTCAATCGAGGGGGATGCACTGCCAAGCAACGTCTTGGCTCCGTGCATGGATGCCAGGACAATGGCGCAGTCGCGAGCATTGTAGCGCGGCGCGGGGTCAAACTGCTTGTAGCTCGGTTCATGCTCTTCGTCAACGATGACCATGCGCAGATGCTGAAACGGGAGGAAGAGCGCCGACCGGGCGCCAATCACCACGCATGGCGAGGTTTGCTTTAGCAGCCGGCGGTAGATGTCCACTCGTTCATTGTCGGTGAACTTGGAGTGATAGACAATCACGCGACTGCCAAACACGCGTTGCAGCCGTTCGGTCAACTGCGTGGTCAGCGCAATTTCAGGCACGAGGTATAGCGTCTGTCCACCCTCGCGCAGCGCCATGTCAATCAGTCGGATATAGATTTCAGTTTTGCCGCTGGAGGTGACGCCTCGCAGCAACACTACGTTTTTCTGCTCTTGCCCCCATAGGCGCACCACCCCATCGCAGGCCTCTTGTTGGGCCTTGCTCAGTGTGGGGAGTTTCACCGGCTCTGTGGGCAATTCGGGGCGGAAGCGGTTCACGGACTTTGTGAACACCTCCACCAGGCGCTTTTCGCGTAACACGGCCAAGATTGCTGACGAACAGCCGGAACGTTCCAGCAGTTCGCTTTTGAGCACGGCCTTCGCGCCGTTGGCCGAAAGCTGAAGCATTGCCAGCAGCAGTTGCTCCTGCTTTTTGGCGCCTTTCACGGTTTGGAAAGCTTGCACGCGCCATTCGGGGAAGTCGGCCGCCGCTTCGGGCAGGCGCACCATCGTTTGTTTGAGTGTGCGATAGCGTTCCACAATCTTTTCGCTAATCACCACCACTCCGCGCTCAATCAGACGGGAGAGAATACCCTCCAGACTGCGTTGCGTGCCACTTTTCTTCTCCAAATCTGCGGCCATCAGTCGGCCGTGATGGTCCAAGGCCTGGCACACCAGAGCCTCTTCGTCGTCGGTAATCTCGGAGATATCGAAGTCGGGTGCCAATTCCACAAAAGTTTCGCTTTCGACCTTCAGCCCGGCAGGGAGCGCAGCGCGCATCACGTCGCCAACCGGGCATAGATAGTATTCGCTGATCCACTCCCAGAATTTCAGTTGCGGATGGCGCACAATCGGTTCACCCGGCGGGTCGAGAAGTTGCTCAATGGGTTTCACTTCATAGCCCTCGGGAGCCAACGGCGTCAAGCCGGTGACGATGGCTGTGTATGATTTCCGTTTACCGAATGGCACAATCACGCGGGCGCCAATCACCACCTTCCCTTGCAGGTCGTCGGGGATGGCATAGGTGAACCGCGGATTCAGCGGCAGCGGCACTATGACTTCAGCGTAGGTCAAGGCTTGGCGTCGTAGATGGTGGTGTCGGTGATTCCGGCTTCGGCCAGTGCCTCAATGCGTTCGCGGCAGGTGCCGCACACACCGCAGTGGTGTTCCCCGCCTTTGTAGCAGGAATATGTGGTGGAATAGTCGAGGCCAAGCTCTTTGCCGCGGCGAGCTATCTCCCCTTTGGTCATGTTGGTGTAGGGGGCGCGAAGTTCGATGCCTTCGTAGGTGCCTGCCAAAATGGCTTGGCCCATGGCTTTCACGAATCCGGGGCGGCAGTCGGGGTAGATGGCATGGTCGCCGCTATGGTTGGCCAGCATCACTGCTTTCAGGTTGTTGCTCTCGGCCAAACCGGCGGCAATGGCAAGCATGATGCCGTTGCGAAACGGCACCACGGTGGAGCGCATCGACTCGTCGGCATAGTCGCCTTCGGGGATTGCGTCGGCGCCTTCGAGCAGCGATGAGCGGAAATAGCGCCCCATGAAGTCAAGGTCGATCACCACCAGCGGAATCTGCAATTCCTCGCAGTGGCGACGTGCGCAGGCAATTTCGCGCTGATTGTGGTTTGAGCCGTAGTTGAACGTCACGGCCAGGGCAATGGTGTCGGCAAAGTCGTGGAGCATGGTTGTTGAGTCCATGCCGCCGGAGAGCACCATCAGAGCATCTTTTCGAGCCATATCAAATCAAACCGTTTTGTTGGTTCATACGTGCCAGCTGACGTGCCTTCACCAGGTCTTGGTGGTCGGCGTCGCCGCGGTTGGCAAACGGGCGAATGGCTATGCCGCCGCGCGGGGTGAAGTTGCCAATCACTTCAATGTAGCGCGGATTCATCAGTTTGATCAAATCTTTCATGATGATGTTGATGCAGTCTTCGTGGAAGTCGCCGTGGTTGCGGAAGCTGAACAGATAGAGCTTGAGACTCTTGCTCTCCACCATCATTTCGCCGGGGATATAGTTGATGACGATATGGCCGAAGTCGGGCTGACCGGTTTTGGGGCAGAGCGAGGTGAATTCGGGGCAGTCGAGCGTCACGAGATAGTCGGCCTCGGGATGTTTGTTGGGGAACGCCTCGAGCAGGTCGGCCGAATAGTCGGTGGGATATTTGGTGGAACCTGCTCCAAGCAGAGTCACACCGGAGAGTTCTTTTTCTGTGCGCATAGTTTATTTTTTGATTTCAACGGGCTTCACTTTGAAGTGGTCGCCCTGTTCGTCGACGATGGTGCGGAAATAGCGTTGGTTGTAGCCGCCAAACACGGGCTGCTCGGGCAGGCCGGTGGCGGTGCGCTTAAACGTGCCGTCGGGGTTTTGTTTCTTGATGTTTCCGTCGAGGAATTTCACCAGCAGATAGTCGCTCAGTTCAAAGAAGCGCTGCGTGGCGCCGTTGGCCAGCGAGTGAGATGCGGCGGTGAGCTCCTTGCGTTGCTCTTTGAGCGATTTTCCGGCCAATTCGGTGCGCAGGCGGGAGTCGGTGGCCGATGCCTTTTGCTCCAATTCTGATTGCACGGCGCGGATGTCGGGAATCATTTGACTATAGCGATTATAAGCCTGATTGGCCACCATGTTGTGAGCCCAGAAGGCGGCGTCGCGGCTGATGGTGTACATATCGCCGTTGCCCTCCTCAAAGCAGTGAGGCACCTCGGTCATGCAGCTATAGACTGGCGAATAGACCGTGGTGTTGGCGTCGTCGCAGCCAAACCACAGGGTGGCGCGCATACCTTCGGGGGCGGTGTCGCTACATTGAGCAACCAACGAGAACCCGGTTTGCTGAGTGGCAATGGCGCGTTCGTGCATATATTCCACTGAATCAACGGTCCACGTCATCGGACGCCAGCGATAGGGCACCTCGAAAGCTCCGGCGCCCACATCCTTGGTCATGTCCATGGGAGTGCCCTCAAAGTGGTCGCGCATCATCCATTGCATATCGCTCACGGAGATTTGCTTTTCCGGCTTGAACCAGAGCGGCATTGCCTCGCCACGTCCCTCCATCACCCAGTCGACATAGGACGCGGCTTGGTCGTGGGCAAAGCGGTTGAAGTAGCTCCACACTCGGCCGTCGCAGCCGCGCAGACCGGTGTAGTCATAGGGCTGATAGGCCAGCGAAAAACTGAAGAGCGAGTCTGGCCCGTCGTAGTATCCTTTTTCGCGAGCAAAGCTAATCACGTCGGGCGAATAGAGCGTATTCTCAGGGTCGTCCATCGGGAATTGGTGGATGCGTGGGTTGTTGGCGTGGCCGCAGATATAGCCGTCGGGCACTCGGCGAGCCACCCACACGGCGCCGGTGCGTCCCGGGCCTTTGCCCACCATCTCCATGATCCAGGCCTCTTCGGGGTCGGCAATTGAGAATGATTCGCCTTCGGAGGCGTAGCCATATTGCGCCACCAGTTCGGTCATCACTTTGATGGCTTCGCGGGCGGTGCGTGAACGCTCCAATCCGATGTAAATCAGTGAGCCGTAGTCGATGATGGCTGTGGTGTCACACAGTTCTTCATATCCGCCCCAGGTGCTTTCGGTGATGGCCACACCGTTTTCGTTGATATAGCCTATGCGGCTGTAGGTGTGGGCGGGTTGCGGGATTTCGCCGAGATATTTGCCGGAATCCCAATCATATATTTTGCGCATCTCCCCTTTGCGGTGGTCGGCAGCGGGAGTGGCGCTCATGTCGCCGTAGAGAGTGTGGCTGTCGGCAGCATAGGTGATCATCACCGAGCCGTCGGTGGTGGCGCCTTTGGCTGCAATCAGGCTGGTACAGGCCATGGCTTGAGCCACCGCAGCGGCGGCACACCATAGCATCATTGCTCGTTTGTTCATACGATTCGTTTTGGTGGATTTTTGTTGCAAAATTAGCCAAAAACGCAGAAACTTCCAACCCTTTTGCTTATTTTTAGATGCGAGGCGTGGCAAACCTCGCATTTTTTTGCTACCTTTGTGGTCTAAAACAGGAGAAACCATCTGCCTATGCCCCACTTTGAGCATTCCATACAGTCAAGTGCACGTAGAGAGCTCCTTCCGGAGCCCACGTTGCAACGTCTGCCTTGGTATTTGGCCTACGTCAGTCGCCTCAACTCCTTGGGAGTGGAGCGAGTGTCGTCAACCCAAATTGCCAAGCAGCTCAATGTCGACTCTTCGCAGATAGCCAAAGACTTGTCGTTTCTGAACATCCGCGGTAAAACGCGCATAGGCTACGACGTGGCTCGCCTGCAGAGCGCTCTGGTGGCATTCCTCGGTTTCACTCAAGAGCATCGCGCCGTGATTATCGGCGTCGGCTCGCTGGGCGCGGCTTTGCTTCGCGACTCCGGTTTGATGCGATATGGTCTGCACATTGTGGCCGGATTCGATATCGACCGCGCAAAGTTTGGTCGCAACTTCCCCGGCACCAACATCCCCGTTTACGACCCCGAGCGGATGAGCGAACTGATTCCGGAGCTCCATGCAGAAATAGGCATCATTTGCGTGCCCCACTCCGAGGCGCAAACCATGGCCGATGCCGCTGTGGCAGCCGGAGTGAAGGCTCTGTGGAATTTCACGCCCCACCGTTTGCAATCGGTGCCCGGAGTGGTGATTCAAGACACCTCGATTTATTCACATCTGGCCGTGATGTATAATCGGCTGGACAACATTGTGTCACGTCAAAACGAGTCGGAGCAATGAAGATGATCTATTCCCCCACGGAGAAACTTGAGAGTTTCGACGTGTTGCCTGATTCGGCAATGGGTCGCAACAAGCAGCCGTGGTTCATCCCCGACTTTGGCGCCAACTGGCGCGGCTCCTTGGCTCTGGCCGCGAGAATCGGTCGATTGGGCAAAAACATCTCCCCGAAATTTGCCACGAGATATGTCGACGGCGTCACTCTGGTGTGGCGCCCCGTGGCCGACGACGTCCCTGCCCGGGTGATGCAGGCTATGGACTCGGCCGTGGTGGTGGGCGAATGGCTCCCCGTCGACCCGCAGCTCGTGGTTGACGACGCCACCGACATATCCCCTCTTCAGCAAAAAGTGTTGGCTCTGATTGTTCAAGCCTCAAAATATATGACATTCAAGACCGGCGACATTGTTGCCGTTGGGCTTACTAAACTGGATACACTAACCTTGCAACAACAGCACATCGAGCATAGACTCAACGCATCTGCCGTGCTGTCATTTAACGTTAAATAAACAATCTCTAAAGTGAAAGAATACATATCAAGCCTACTATTGATTGCTGCTTCGGCAGCTTCGGTCAGCGCAATGTCGACAGACGTAGCATTGACCACATCCAAACTGGCATCCGGCCACTGGGTCAAGGTACACATCGACTCAGACGGCATCTATGCGCTCTCTCATGAGCGCCTCAAGCAACTGGGATTTTCAAACCCCGAAAACGTGAAAGTCTATGGCTATGGCACAGGTCAATTTGCAAATCACGACACACAGTCCGCTCCCACCGACCTGCCGCAGATTGCCTCAAAGCATATAGGCGACCGCCTGGTGTTTTACGGTCAGGGCGAATGTTCATTCACCTATGACTTCTCAGCCGGAGCCTTCTTCAACCGCATTCGCAACTACTACGCGCTTGGCGGCACATACTTCTTGAGCGATGACGCCGACTCGGCGGATATCTTCACCGTGGTCAGCGCTCCCGAAGCATTGTCGGAATCGCCGCTGACGAGCCACAATGCCTTCACCTTCCACGAGGAACAAGCCATCAACTATCCTCAGGGCGGTGCAGCCTTCCACGCCAACGACATCCGCAACAGCGCGGCCGAGACCTACACCGTGCGTGTGCTCAACCCCGCCGAAGATCAAGCCAAATTCTACGCTCGCTCGTCGATTGGCTACAACTACTCCTCCTATCAATCTTATTCCGGCACCTCCAAAGGCAAAGATCAACTGCTCTTCACGTGGGGCGACGGCATTGAACATCTCGACTACTCTATCGAAGGTACGTCAGGTTCGCAAAGTTCGGCCTACCTCTCTTGTATGCCCGTGTATCTCGGCGAAAACCTGACCTTCGACAAGGCCATCGACGACGCCACCTACACGTTCACCCCCTATTTGAAGAATAACAGCTACGTAGACTTCGGCGCCAACGACTATTGGGGCTTCACCTACAAGCAGCGCAACGACCTGAAGGGCGTCTCGCAGATGCCGATGATCTTCTCCGACATCACCTCCGGCGACCAATTCCAAATCGTAGGCGCCGAGAATCCGCAGGTTTGGGGCGTGGATGATCCCGCAAGCCCCGTGGCCTACACGCTGTCGGCCGACAATGTAGGCGAATTTACCACTACCGCCACCACTGCCTCGCTCATAGCCTTTGATGCCAAAGGCGACCTACCCGAACCTACCGTGGTTTCCGCAAATCTGGCCAACCAAAATATTCACGGCATGACCACGCCCGACATGGTCATCATATCCCCCTCGATTTTCCTCACTCAAGCTGAGGAGTTGGCCGAAATCCATCGTCAGTATCAGGGACTGGATGTGGCCGTGGTGGAGCAACAGCAGGTGTTCAACGAGTTTTCATCGGGTATGGCCCACCCCATGGCCGTGCGCCGCATGATGCAGATGTTCTACGAGCGTGACCCCGAAAAGATTAAGGCCGTGTTGCTCTACGGCGCTGCCAGCAATGTGCAGCACACCGCACTCACTGCCGAATCGCCTTACGTGATTGTTGCCGAGAACGAAGACGACAGCTCGCTGCTCTCGTCGATGAACTATACGCAAAACTATTGCTCCGACTCTTACTTCGCCAAAGTTGGCGCTGCCACCGAGCGCACCGCCACCAGCCCGATGTATGCCGCAATGCTGCAGCCGATGGTGCTCGCCGCCGGACGTCTGCCCATCAACTCCGTGGCGCAAGCCGAGGCCTACAACACCAAAGCTCGCAAATATCTCTCCACGCCCCCGGTGAACCCCTCGCCCAACAGTGCACTGTTTGTGGCCGACTACGCTTCCACGAGCGAAGACCCCCACATGGCCGACACCGAGGAGATGGTGACCCAACTCAAGAGCAATTGTGGCGATGACGTCACCGCCATTCGTGCATATTCCAATCTCTACACCCTCAAAACCGGCCAGAAATCGGAGAGCACCGAAGATGCAAAAATGCTGAAAAAACTTATCGCCAATTCGCTGCAACGCGGCGTTGGCTTTATGTGCTTCTTCGGCCACGGCTCAAATGGCGGCATCGGTTTCTGGTCGATGGGCGACCCACAGACATATCCCTACGCCAATCCTCCGATGATGATGTTCGGCACGTGTGAAGGCGCCGAAATCGACCTCTCCGACCAGGGTCTCTACACCGACCTGCTCTTCACTGCCGAAGGTGGCAGCATGGGCTTGATTGGTTCGTCGCGCACCGTGGTGCAAAACTACAACTTGGCCTTCGGTGAGAAATATGCCGCAGAATATTTTGCCGCTCCCGATGGCGAAATGCTCGGCGATTCCTACTATCGCGCTCACAACAAAATCATCACCACGTGGTATCCCTACGCCAACGTGGGCAATAAGTATATCCTCAACACGTTTGCCTACAACTTCGTCGGCGACCCTGCCATGCCGGTCTATTCGGCCACTCGCGGAGCTCAGCTCACCGAAGTCAATTCCACGCAAACTCAGCCTACCGACACTCTCAATCCGTCGCGATTGGTGCCGCAGGGCCTGAACACCTTCGCCGGCATTATCACCGACTCCAAGGGCAACGTTGACACCTCATTCAACGGCAACGTGGTGCTCACCATCTACGACTGCCCCTTTGTGGCCGCAAACCGTGCCGGCAGCACCTCGGATCAAAAGCGCTTCATCGCCTCGCTGACCGTGGACCACGAAGCTCTCACCGAAATTGTCGGCACCGTGACGAATGGCCAATTTACCGCTTCAGGCTACGTGCCCACCCCGATGCGCGAAGGTTCCTCCAACCGCATTAATATATATGCCACGAGCGACGACCGCTCCGTTCGCGCACGCGGCTCCTTTACGAATGCCACGGTTCAGGCTGCCGACGACGATGAGCAATTCTCCGAAGCCGCTGCTCCCTCCATCTCTGATGCATATGTCGAAACTCCCGACAACAACGGCGGCGCTCCGTTCAACGGAACGACGCTGACGCTCTACGCCAAAATCACCGCTCCCGCCGGCCTGCGCAAATCCTCTCAGCTCGACAACAGCATCACGCTGCGCATCGACGACGTGCCCGTGCTCGGCGTAAACTACGCCGTGATTGCCAACGCCGACAACACCTACGATCTGGTTTGCGACATCGCCGACCTTGGCAACGGCCCTCACACCGCCGTGCTCACCGTCAACGACAACCTTGGCCAAACGGCTTCGACAGAAGTGGACTTCTCCGTCTTCTCCGTTGACACAGCCGAGATTGTTGCAACGGCCGAAGACGGCACCGTGGAGATTGCCTTCAACGACGACACCACCATGGACGACTCGCGCCTGGTGATTGAGGATGCGTCGGGCTACACCGTGCGCGACGAAGTGGTTTCCTCGCTCCCCTATCGTTGGGACCTCAAAGACAACAATGGCAAAAAGATGCCGCTCGGCGTCTATCGTGCCTACGTGTTGGTTAAGTCAGGCAACAACCACATTGCCACTAACAAAGTTGAATTCGTTGTGAGATGACCATCGTCAAATCTAACTCAATCTTTAGCGTCGGAGTTGCCTCATTGGCGGCTCCGACGTTCAGCTATATAATCGTGGTGGCAGGACTTCTGCTCGGCTTTGCGCCCGGTGCTTGGATATGGCCTGTGGCCGTTCTCGCAGCTGCAGCCTTGGCTTGGCGGATGCAGGGATGGCGCAGTGTCATCATCTTCCTCGCTTTGCTGGCTCTATTCACCGCCATCAGCTACGTTTTTGAGGATGAGACGGTCGACGGCACATGGTATCACCAGCCCTGCATACTCCGCATAATCAATGGCTGGAACCCATTTACCACCCGTCTGGACTACCCCTGCCTCGACATCGACGATGCACTGGTGTGGAACCAGCACTATTGCAAAGGTTTGGAGATGATCCAGACCGCTCCGGTGGCATTCTTCCGCTTTAGCGAAACCGCAAAGATCATTAACTGGCTGTTTCTCACGGCTGTGGCTTGCCTCGTCTACGACACGTTGCGCATGAGCTTTCCTCGCCTCTCGGCGCTGCAGCGCTTGACCCTGGCCGTGCTCTTCACCGGCAACCCAGTCTGCCTGACGCAAGCCTTCTGTACCTACAACGACTTCATGCTCTATTGCGGTCTGGTGGTGATGAGCTGCTGCTTGTCGCGACTCACGGCCCGCGAGCAGAACGAGTGGCTCACGTGGAGCATCCTGGCGGCAATCACTGTGATTATGGTCAACGTCAAATTCACCCACGCCTTCTATTGTGCGCTGATGTGGGCGGCGATTTTGGCCGTCTTTGCTTGGCGCAAATCGTGGCCCACAGTTCGCCGCGCCTTTGCCGTCGGTGCCCTCTCCGGCCTGCTTGGCATCTTCCTCTTCGGCTGGAACCCCTACGTCACCAACACCGTCTACTACGGCTCCCCCGCCTACCCCCTCTACCCCGAGAAAATCGACATTATGGACTTGTATACTCCCAAAATATACAACGGCCATAATCGCTTTACCAACTTCTGGATATCGCATTTCACAGCCACGGCACCATATCACACAGAAGATACGCCCTCATGTTCGATGCTTCGACAGCGTCCATCATTGATGTGGTTCAAGTCAATGAATCACGATCTTCGCGTGGCGGCTTATGGCCCACTATACGTTTGGATGCTTTTGGTGGCATTCGGCTTGATGCTCTATACTCGCCCCTCCAAAGCCTATTGGATTACATTTGCCTTGGTTTTTGCAGCAACGTTTATATTTCGTCAAACTTGGTGGACTCGCTATGTGCCGTTCACCTGGGCTTTGCCCGTCATTGCTCTCATCGCCTCAATGTTAGGCGTGAAGGCTCAGACGTTCTCAAGCCGAGCCATGCGTGCGTTTATCATAGCCTGCGGGTTTATTACGATTGTGTGCGCCACCGGCGGAACGATGATTCGTTCGCACGTGCGTCACCGCTATAATGCTATGGTGGAATCCTGGGGCGATAAAGCAATTTATTCTGTGAGAGTGCGTGAATTCGTCGAATATGATGCGGCACGTTGGCCTCAGGCGCATCGGGTTGATTCTGCCACTATAGACCCAAATGTGGCCATTGAGAGTCTTCATGGGTTCGCGCAAAAACGCACTGAATGAAACTGCATTTGCGGCTCTGCTGAAAAATTCGTAACTTTGCACTCATAGAAAACATAACGCGAAATCAAAGAACTCAACAATTATATGGCAGTAGAACTCAAAGGCCTCACTAAGCGGGCCGACAATTATTCGCAATGGTATAACGACCTCGTGGTTAAGGCCGACTTGGCCGAACAGAGTGCCGTGCGCGGTTGCATGGTCATCAAACCCTATGGCTATGCCATCTGGGAGAAGATGCAGCAACAGCTCGACCGCATGTTCAAGGCCACAGGTGTGCAGAACGCTTATTTCCCTCTGCTTATCCCCAAATCGTTTCTTTGCCGCGAAGCCGAACACGTGGAAGGCTTTGCCAAGGAGTGTGCAGTGGTGACCCACTATCGTCTGAAAAACGACCCCAACGGCAATGGCGTGGTGGTTGACCCCGACGCTCGCCTTGAGGAAGAGTTGATTGTTCGCCCCACCTCCGAAACCATCATCTGGGGTACATATAAAAACTGGATTCACTC
>CAZJWM010000039.1:0-17851 GCA_964549975.1 uncultured Bacteroides sp.
GTGGGTTAGGCCACTCCACCTTTTGGGTGAAGCACTTCACGGTTTCGGCGCCGGCCGTGTCGGCCAGAAAAGCCAGTTCGTCGAGATATTCCAGAGCTTTGTTCTCAGGCTGTTGGGGGGTGATGAGCCCGACGAGCACGGCCCGTTCATTGCACTCTTGGTTGATGATTAAATCCTTCATATAGGTGCAAAGGTAGCAAATTTTTTGCAACTTTTTATCACAAATGTCGGTTGTGAGCGAAAAATTGCGTACTTTTGCAAGAAAATTCCGTCACATACTAACAAAAATCCGCATATGGCAGAAGTGAGAGTTGACAAATGGCTATGGGCCGTGAGAGTGTTTAAGACGCGCACCATAGCCACCGACGCGTGTAAGAAAGGTCGCGTGATGGTCAATGACGTGGTCATCAAGCCGAGCCGCACCATCAAGGCCGGCGACGTGGTGAAGGTGCGCAAATCGCCCGTCACCTATAGCTTTTTGGTTAAGGCCGTCACTCAAAACAGGCTTGGCGCCAAGCTGGTGGCCGACTATGCCGCCAACGTCACTCCGCAGTCGGAGCTCGACCTGCTCGAGGTGGTGAAAATCAGTGGATTCATCGACCGCCGCAAGGGCCTTGGTCGCCCCACCAAACGCGAGGCTCGCGAGCTGAACAATTTCACCTCCGACATCAGCGACGGATGGGATTTTGATTGGGACGATGACGACGAAGATGAGCTCAATTAAAATTTTTTTGTAAAAAAGTGTGGTTTGCTCATGAATTTTTGCTAACTTTGCCGCAAATTCAAAAACTCAAATATAAAATAAAGACAAAAGAAACCCCACTCGGCGGGACGCCGGGAAACAATTCCTACCTTACAACATTCAACTAACCAACTACTTATTATTTTTACATGGATACCGAGAACAATATCGGCCAAAACGAAGCCGGTGAACGAAAGTTTCGTCGTCCGCGCATCAACAACGCGGGCAGCACTCCCGCCGGGAACACTGACAATTCCGGCGCTTCACGCTTTGAGCGAGTGAACTATAACGCACAGGGCGGTGACAACCCTGAAGGTGCAGGTTATGCACCCGACCGTCGTCAGCGTCCACAACAGGGCGGCTACCAGCCTCGTCCCTATCAGCCTCGCCAACAACAAGGTGGCTACCAGCCTCGCCAATACGGCAATCAGCAGGGTGGCTATCAACCCCGTCCCTATGGCCAGCAGAATCGCTATCAGCAAGGTGGCGACGACCAGTATCAAGGCGGCTATCAGCCTCGCCAAGGCGGCCAACAGCGCCAACAGGGCGGCTACAAACCTCGCTACAACCAACAGCCCAATCATCAGCAACACGACGGCGATGACTATGGCTACCAGCCCCGCTACAATCAGCAGGGCGGCTACGGCAAGCCCCGCTACAATCAGCAGGGCGGTCAACAGCAGCAAGGCAACCATCGCAACAAAAAGAACAACAACTATAACAACCAACGCGGCGGTTACAATAACAACAACCAACGCAACCAGCGCAACCAGCGCAATCAGCAGCCGCGTCCCGGCAAGAGCTTCACTCCGCGGCCCAAGCGCATCGAGTATGAACAGCCCGAAGTGGATCCCAATCAGGAGATTCGTCTGAACAAGTATATGGCCAACGCCGGCATCTGCTCGCGTCGCGAAGCCGATGAACTGATTCAGAAGGGTCTGGTGAAGATCAACGGCGTGGTGGTGAGCGAACTCGGCACCAAGATCACCGCTAAAGACGTGGTGGAATACGACGAAAAGGTGGTTGTGCCCGAACGCAAGTGCTACGTTCTGCTCAACAAGCCGAAGGATTGCGTCACCACCTGCGACGACCCCAACGGCATGCTCACGGTGATGGACATCGTGAAGAACGCTTGCGAAGAGCGCATCTACCCCGTGGGACGTCTCGACCGCAACACCACCGGCGTGCTCCTGCTGACCAACGACGGCGACCTCGCCTCCAAGCTCACCCATCCCCAGTATGTGAAGAAAAAGATCTACCACGTGTGGTGTGACCGCGACATCTCCGAAGATGATATGCAGCGCATTGCCGACGGCATCGAACTCGACGACGGCCCCATCCACGCCGACGCCATCAGCTATGCCACCGACGTGGACCGCAATCAGGCCGGCATCGAAATCCACTCGGGCCGCAACCGCATCGTGCGCCGCATCTTCGAATCGCTCGGCTATCACGTGACCAAGCTCGACCGCGTCTACTTTGCAGGCCTCACCAAGAAGAACCTGCCCCGTGGCCGCTGGCGCTACCTCACTCAGGAGGAAGTCAACTTCCTCAAGATGGGTTCATTCGAATAAATCAAATCCCCATAGTGTAGGGACGTCGACCAATCCGACGTCCCTACACATTCATATTCACACCCCTTATCTAAATGAAAAGAACAAAAATCGTTGACATATTCGACCCCGCTCTCATCGGCAGCGAAGTGAGCGTGATGGGTTGGGTACGCACCCGCCGAGGCAATAAACACGTACAGTTTGTAGCGCTCAACGACGGTTCCACCATTCGCAACATCCAAATCGTCTTCGACTTGCAGAAGTTTACCGACGACGAACTCAAGCCCATCACCACCGGCTCGAGCATCCACGTCAGCGGCACTCTGGTTGAGTCGATGGGCAAGGGTCAGAGCTGCGAAATACAGGCCGAGAAACTCGAAATCTTCGGCACAGCCGACCCCGACACATATCCCCTGCAGAAGAAGGGCCACACCCTGGAGTTCCTTCGCGAAAAGGCGCATCTGCGCCCCCGCACCAACACGTTTGGCGCCGTGCTGCGCGTGCGCTCGGCTCTGGCCTTTGCCATCCACAAGTTCTTCCAGGAACGCGGTTTCTTCTATCTGAACACTCCCCTGATCACTGCGAGCGACTGCGAAGGCGCCGGCGCAATGTTTCAGGTCACAACCCTCGACCTCAACAATCTGCCCAAGGATGAGGAAGGCCGCGTGGACTATAGCGCCGACTTCTTTGGCAAGCCCACTGCGTTGACCGTCAGCGGACAGCTTGAAGGCGAACTCGGCGCCACCGCCCTGGGTGCAATCTACACCTTTGGCCCCACATTCCGCGCCGAAAACTCCAACACTCCGCGCCACCTCAGCGAGTTCTGGATGATTGAACCCGAAGTGGCCTTCTTCGACATCGAAGACAACATGGAGCTGGCCGAAGAGTTCATCAAATATTGCGTGAACTATGCCCTGACCAACTGCAAAGACGATTTGGAATTCTTGCAGCAAATGTATGATGCAGATCTGATTCAGCGCCTCACCGACGTGGTGAGCAGCCACTTTGTGCGCCTGACCTACACCGAGGGCGTGGAAATACTTAAGGCCTCAGGCCGCAAGTTTGAATTCCCCGTCGACTGGGGCACCGACCTGCAGAGCGAACACGAACGCTATCTCGTGGAGGAACACTTCAAGTGTCCCGTGATCCTCACCGACTATCCCAAGGATATCAAGGCCTTCTACATGAAGCAAAACGACGATGGCCGCACCGTGCGCGCCATGGACGTGCTCTTCCCCAAGATCGGCGAAATCATTGGCGGCTCGGAGCGTGAAGCCGACTACGACAAACTGATGACGCGCATTGAGGAGCTCCACATCCCCATGAAGGATATGTGGTGGTATCTCGACACCCGTCGCTTCGGCACGGTGCCTCACAGCGGCTTTGGCCTCGGCTTTGAGCGCCTCGTGCTCTTCGTCACCGGCATGACCAACATCCGCGACGTGATTGCCTTCCCCCGCACTCCCGGCAACGCCGAATTCTAAAAACGACAATTGCACAACATCAAGCGGTGCGCAACTCCCCCACACACACGTTTCGTGGAGTTGCGCACCGCTTCAGTTTTCCCGTCAATCTGATGGGGGTTATTGGCCCATGGCCTGAAGAACCGCAGAGGCGTCGATGGCCGTGAGTATGTCGTTGTTGCTGTCGATGGCATACAAGCGACGGTTGGCCACGTCGATGTCGAAGGCCAAAACCGGGAACGGCACTTTCAGACGATACAGAGCCCGGCCATCCCAATCGAAAAACTGTATCTCAGATGTGGAAGGCTTCTCGCTGCCATAGTAGATGGCTCCGAACCCAAAGGGCCATGCGCTGACGCTTGCATACGTGTCGGTGCGGTTGATGTTGTAGAATCGGTCTATCTTGTTGATGTCGTCGAGTTTGGAGCCCACGCAGATGGTTTTGCCACGTGATCCGTCTTTTGAGTAGATGTTGATTTGGTTGAGATAGCTCATGGCCTCTACAAACATCTCCGCCGATGGGTCGAAGCGTGTCACCTTGGCCAAAACGTTAATCTTATCGTCGCCGCTCACTGTGGCTTGGCTTAGCGACTTTGTGGACTCAATCTCCGTGACGATATCGTTGCAGCAAAGTTCGCGAGAGAAGCCGGTGAAATTGTCGTTGGGTTGTGCCATCAAGAAGTCGGTGGCGTTGCAGACCGTAACGTCCCACGTTGAACTCGAAAGATGTTCGGACGTGAGGGCTTTAATCACGGATTCTTGGCCGGTTGCAATGAAATCGGAGATATTAAAACGCATGATTCGGTTGCGATATTCATCGGAGATATAGGCTATGAGCGAATCTGACTCCACGGTGTAGGCCGCTGAGGCGCATCTTGGAACATAAAGAAACTCTTTAGCGCTTTCTCCGCGGCTGAGGCAATTGCCATATTTATGCCAATTGTTTATCGAATATATCGACCAATTGCCGTTATGTCCGATTACCAACAAGCTATCCACCACCTTCAGCGAATTTAGCCCGATTTCGTCGCAACTAAAGTCCTCAATCAATCGGGCAGAGCCTTCGCTCTTAAATTCCTTAACGAACTCCGGTTGCCCGATTGACGCGGTTTGCACGTCGCTGTTGCAAGCGGCTAAAGCTCCCGCCAGCATTGCGGCGAAACAGGCCCGTAGAAATGTTATTTTGATATGCATGTGCTCTTGAAACAAAACAGGTCGTCTGTGCCAGGCACAAAGTCGCAAACTGGGCAATAGCGCACCTTGCTGCCATCTTTATCATGAATAGAAGAGTAGCAAACAAGTGTTACTGCCGTTTCTTCGTTGCTTGTTAGTGCTTCGATGTTGGCTATCACCAAAGGTGACATTTCCTCTGCCGAACTTGGTTTGCTCAACAGTCGAACTGACAATGCACCAACAACTGCAAGCAAAGCGGCGCACGTGAAAAATAATTTAACTTTCATGGATGTATGTGTTATTGCTGACGTTTGAATAAGAGTAGTCAGCACCACTCGATGTTGTAAATTAATGCCGTTTTATGTTGGCAAAGTTAAGGAGTTTATATTAACAAACTAAATTTTTCCGTGACAGATATTTTCGCATTTGGTGATGGATGTTTGCAAGGCGAACGTCGTAGCTGCGGCTCGGGGCGTCGCAGTGTCTTGGACGCCACTTGCAGATACTGCAATCTCCGACCCGCATATAGCATGCATACCTTCCCGGGCCGCGGCTGGGCCGCGACCCGGGTTTAGACCGAACAGCCCTCCGGGCTGGCACACTCGGCGCCACCGGCGCCGTTGCCAGATCACCGGCACTTAACCGCGCTGTTGTCTGTGGAATTATTTGCCTGATTGTGTTATATCAAGAGTGGCATATGCATCGAAGCGCTGGAATAGGATTGTGCAGTGACGGTCGGTGGTTTCGTCATTTGGCGCTGCAGTTATTTTCCAAGTGTCGGCCGACATCTTTTCGACTGTGACCCACTGAAAGGTTTTAGACCCTTCTGAAAAGTAAGAATCAGGCACATATTTGCCTTCAAATAGGAATTGCGACACCCATGTTTCGTCATCTACTGTCACAATCTCCTCTCCACCGTCAGCACCGAATGCAATTGTTTCGCGCGAGAGCGGAACCGGTTCCGGCCATTCTTCTTCCGGGTAATTAAACACGTTGATTGTCACCGTTTCATCTCCTTTTGTGAGCGTGATAATGGCACGTCGCTCATATATGGCACTATAAAAGTAGACATCGGCGCTTAGCGTGATTGTTTGCTTATTGTAGGATATTTTTAACCAATCTGCGGTGTAGTTAAAGGCTTTTTTTGCTTTGAGTCCGGGTGAATATACAATTGTGTCACCGATGTTACTATCTGAGTACTTATAGTATATACCAACCTCCGACAAAGTCCATCCATCTGATTCTGTGGTGATGCTTTCTGATTCTGAGAATTCTATGTTAGAGCTCGAAACTCCAATTGGATTTGAGTCAGATATGTCGTCATCATCATCGGAACATCCCGCCATTGTAGCCGTTGCGAAAGCAACGCACAGCATAGTGGCAAATGCACGTAATAAATTCTTCATATGTTTATCAGTTTGAAAGGGTTGCCGTATATTTAGATTTCTTGTATGGCCCGACCTCGAAATAATGAGTCGTGGTCCATCCGTTGAGCACGTTGCCGCTATAGTAGCCGTTGCTTTGACCGCCCCAGCCCCAGTTGCAGTGTAGGGCCACATTTGTCATATATGTGGTGTCAGGCTCTGCTGCGATATAAATGGTGGGGTATGCATATTTGTATCCATCTACAATCCAAAAATGCCCACCATTTTTAGTACCTCGTAAGAAAGTAAGTGTATTGTTCTGCTTCATTGATTTTGCAATCAATTTTGAGTTAATTGCCTCATGGTGATACGGGTCTGACGTGCAGCCAATACTCGTTAGAAATGAGTGTATATTGCGTAGGTCAGATGAGCTTCCTGATGACGTGTACACCATGCCGATGTCTCCGCCTATATAATATAGCAGTTTGGCAATCTTGTCGATTGCCTCGTCACGTGTGTAGAAGCCTTCGGCCGGAGTGGTGCTCTCAGAGTAGTTCATGCAGTGGCGGATTTTCTGGAAATCATAAAATTCGCCTTTATAGGTAATGCTGTCGAGGCTGTAGAGCATAGACATGCCGGCAGCAACAGCGCCACATCCAACATAAGGCATATCGTAAGCCTCTACAACATATTTATTATAAGGGCTTCTCTGATCCCAGTTTGCCTCATCGGTGACCAAGAAGAGGCAATACACCGTTTTTGAATACTTGACGGTGTCTATCGGTGGTATGGTTGGGTAGTTTACAGTTCGCTCAACGTAAGGCTCGATTTTGGATACAAACTCAGAGTACACGATGTTGTCATCAGATTCCTCGTATTCAAATGAGCCTTCGGTGGAGTAGGCGAGCAACTCTGTGATTCGAGAGTCGGCGGCAACAATGACAAAACCATCGTTTGTACCACGTTGAATCACGTAGCAGAGTGTATCGCAGCCAATCGTGGATCTGGTGCGGTTGCCTTTGATAAGGCTAAGGCTCAGCGGTTCGTTTGCGTTTCGAGATGTTGTTGCTTCCGAATCGAAATAATCACGAGCAATGTTTAGAGCTTGTTGGGGCGAACGCTTGAATTCGTTCGATTGAACTTGCTCTGAAGACGATTGGTTCATTGGACCATCGTCCACCGATGTGCACGCCAATATCCAGCAAATCGGGATGATGAGGAGAAAAAGTTTTTTCATATTGGTGGTTATTAAAAGGTTGTTGCAAATATAAAATGAAATTTCGAGAAATCAAAAAAAATAACACTCATTAACCAAGCTACTGCCTATTAGTGCGAAACTTTTGATAATCAACAAATAAGCATTGCTCATGTTGTTTGGGGGATTAGTTGATGCGGATTTCGTCGAGGAAGATGAAGCCGCCGGTGTCGCTGCGACGAGCGCGCACTCTCACGTAGCGGCAGCGGCGCGCCTTGCCGGTCCATTGGAAGTCGCGGAAGCGCACGTGGCCATCGCGGATTTTTTCTTGCGGGATTGTGGCCAATGAGGTGAAGTTTTTGCCATCGCCGGAGATGAGGATTTCCACCTCCTCGGGGAAGAACACCCAGGGGCCGCAAATCTGCATGAATCCGGCGGCAATGGAGCTGACCGGCGTCTTTTTCTGCAGGTCGATGGTCACGTCCATGTCGCAGGTCATTCCCTGCCAATGTTTGTCGAGGTAGGTCCAGCCGCCGCGCACGCCGTCGGTCAGTGCGCTGTCGCCTCCGGCCGTGTAGTTGGCATTGGGGCGGCACCCCTCGTTGTAGGTCACGGGTTTGCCATAGGCCAGATGGCGGTCGATTGACTGCGTCTCCGGGCGGTTGCCCACTTCGCCGGCGAGGTCGAAGCAGTTGTAGCCTTGGCCATGGAGCTGCTCCACGGCTTTGAGTGCGCGTCGATGGAAGTCGGTGTAGTCTTTGCGCTGCGGCTGCGACCAGCCCACCTCGGCAATGGCCAGGGCGCGCGGATAGATCATCCATTCGTCGTGGGCCTCAGAGGGGATATGCTCGGCCCACACGTTGCCTTGCACACCGGCCACTCCCGGGCGCGAGTCCGGCGAGAATGCGTAGACCTTTTCCAACGGCAGATAGCCGCCGATGGCTTCCGGCTGCGAGTAGGGCGCATCTTGATAGAAGTCGAGATAGCAGTAGTCGCCGGGGGTGAGTATGGCTTGATGGCCGGAGTCGGCGGCTTTGTAGCCCCAATCCACGCCGCGCCAGGCCATCACGGCGGCGCCTGCGGGCAGCGAGTCGCAGCTCTGCATCATCTCGTCCCAGCCGATGATTTTGCGGCCGTGTTGAGCCAGGAAGTCGGCCACGCGCTGCATCATGTAGCCCTGCAGTTGCTCCACGTCTGTGAGGCCCAACTGAGCCATGCGTTGGCGGCATAGCGGGCAGTCGTGCCACGACGTTTTGGGCGCTTCGTCGCCGCCAATGTGGATATATTCCGATGGGAATAGGCGCATCACTTCGGTGAGCACGCCCTCCAAAAATTCAAACGTCTTTTCCGAACCGGGGCAGAAGTCAGACTGCTTGTAGGGCTCGTGGGTGCACGAGAGTTCAGGGTAGGCCGTGAGCACCTCCTCGGAGTGTGACGGCATCTCTATTTCGGGAATCACCGTGATGAATCGTTCGGCGGCATAGTCCACAATTTCGCGGATGTCGGCCTCGGTGAAATATCCGCCGTAGGCTCCGGGATTGCCTTGCTCCACATAGCGACGCCCGGTCACGTCCCATTGGCTCCAGAGCGAGTCGGGGCGCCATGCGGCCAGTTGCGTCAGGCGAGGATATTGCGGAATCTCCAGACGCCATCCGGCGGCATCGGTCAGGTGCAGGTGCAGGCGGTTGATTTTGTAGCGGCTCAGGGCGTCGATTTGTTTCTTGATGTAGTCTTTGCCAAAGAAGTGGCGACTCACGTCGATCATCAAACCGCGATAGGGGAAGCGCGGCGCATCTTCAATCACCATGGCGGGCACGCGGCCCAGCGAGTCCATGGCTTGCGCCAGGGTTTGGCGGGCATAAAATTCGCCGGCGTCGCTCGATGCGACAATCACCAGCGAATCGGGGCTCACCACCAGGCGATAGCCCTCGGCGGGCATGGCCGACGAAGGGGCCACGCGGCGCACTGTGGCGGCGCGGTTGGCGCAGCTGACCATCACACCCGGATGGGTGAATTGCAGCGACTCAGGCGCGGGAATCACGTTCAGAAGCGGCTCTTGCGCAGCGGCGGCAAGCGGCAGAGCGCACAGTCCCAATAGAAAGTTTCTTAGATTCATGATTTTGGATATGAGGTGGAGCGGGTGGGGAAATAGACAGAGGGGAATGACTCAGCCACGCGCAGAGCGCGACGAACGCCATTCCCCTCGGTGAGGTCTTGATTGATTTAGATGTGGAGCGATTACTCTTTGACGCGCTCAATGTAGGAGCCGTCGCGGGTGTCGATGCGCACCTTGTCGCCGGTGTTGCAGAACAGGGGCACGCGCACTTCAGCACCGGTTTCAACTGTTGCCGGTTTGAGGGTGTTGGTGGCGGTGTCGCCCTTGATGCCGGGTTCGGTGTAGGTGATTTCCAGAACCACCGACATGGGCATTTCGCAGGTGAGGACGGTTTCGGAGGCAGCGTGAACCATAGCTTCGCAGATGTCGCCATCTTTGAGGAATTGAACGCCTTCGATGCTTTCGCCGGGCACGATGATCTCTTCCCAGGTTTCGGTGTGGAGGAAGTGGTAGCCCATGTCATCCTTGTAGGAATACTGGTAGGGGCGACGCTCGATGCGCACTTCGTCGACTTTCACGCCTGAGTTCCAGGTTTTGTCGATGACGCGGCCGGTCTTAACGTTTTTGAGTTTGGTGCGCACGAAAGCGGGGCCTTTGCCGGGTTTCACGTGCAGGAACTCAACGATGAAGTAGTATTGGCCGTCGATGTCGAGGCACATTCCGTTCTTAAAATCAGCAGTAGTTGCCATAAAAAATCTTTGTTCGTTTTGTTTATTTCGTTAATGAGCGCAAAGTTACGAAATTTCTGCCAACCTCGCAAATATTTTCGACATTGACATGCGAGTTGGCGGTTTGGGCGAAAAGGGTTAACTTTGCGGTATGATTAGGAAAAATGAGAAATCGGCGCAGGTGCGCGGCTACGTGCTCGGTTGCATAGGGTCGTGTGCCTACGGATTGAATCCACTGTTTGCCAAGCCGCTGTATGCCATGGGGCTGGATGTGGCTTCGGTGTTGCTCTATCGCTATGGTTTTGCGGCTTTGTTGCTATGGCTGCTGATGGCGGCGCGGCGTCAGTCGATGCGTGTGCCGCTTCGGTGTGTGGTGCCGTTGCTTTGTGCCGGCGTGCTGTTTGCGGTGTCGTCGTTGACGCTTTTTGAGAGCTATCATCACATGGATGTGGGGATTGCGTCGACCATCTTGTATGTCACTCCGGTGTTTGTGGCCCTGATTTTGGCCGTGTTCTATCGTCAGCGATTGTCGGCCGGGAAGATAGGTATAATTTTGCAGGCAATGGGCGGCATCGGTTTGCTTTCGATTAAGTCCGACAGCACGGTGCAGAGCCCGTTGGGCATCGGCTTTGTGTTGGCCTCGGCGCTGTCTTATGCCATCTATATGGTGATGATTGACAAGAGCGTGCTTAACACGTTGCCCACGTTGACTCTGACGTTCTATAATCTTTGCATCGGGGTGGCTGTCTACGTGGTGAAACTGCATTTTCTCACTCAGGCCGTGCCGTTGCCGCTGACCGTGGCAGGGTGGGGCAATGCGTTGGGTTTGGCCGTGTTTCCCACGGTGATTTCGCTGGTGACGATGACCATTGCCGTGCAAGACATCGGGCCGGTTTATACGGCAATTCTCGGGGCACTGGAGCCTCTGACGGCCATTGTGGTAGGCTGCGTGATGTTTGGCGAGGTGCTCACCGGGCTGAATGTTTGCGGCGTAGTGGTGGTGTTGGTCACCGTGACGCTTCTTGTGGCCGGGCCGAAAATGCGCGCTAACCTCTTGCGAGCAGTGCATCGGCGGCGCTGAGGGCCGCTTCGTCGGTGGCGGAGCCTGAGAGCATCAGCGCCAATTCGCCGCGGCGTTGGGCGTCGGAGAGTTGGCAGATGCGCGTGTGGGTGGCGCTGTCGTCGTCTTCCTTGTAGACCTTATAGTGGACGGCTCCGAGGGCTGCCACTTGCGGCAGGTGGGTGATGGTGATCACCTGTTGGGCATCGGCAATGGCGCGCATCATTTGGCCCATGCGATTGGCCACGTCGCCGCTCACGCCGGTGTCAACTTCGTCGAACACGATGGTGGGAATTTGCAGCCGGCCGGCCACGATGCTTTTGATTGACAACATCAGGCGCGAGATTTCGCCGCCGGAAGCCGCTCCGCCAATGGCCGTGAGCGGTTGATTTTTGTTGAAAGCGCAGCGAAATTCCACCACGTCGCCGCCCGAAGGGGTGAGCTCCGGAGCGGGAGTGACCTCCACGGAGCATTGCAGATTGGGCATGGCCAACGGTCGGGCCGTTGCCATGAGTTGGCGTGAAAATTCGGCGGCAGCGGCAGTGCGGCGTTCGGTGATGACGGCGGCAGTGGCGGCGGCCACTTTGCGGGTGCGGCGCACGTCGTTTTTCAGTTCCTCGATGGCCACGTCGCTGTCGGCCAACAGGTCGAGCTGCGATTGAAACTTTTCGCGCAGCTCAATGAGCGCTTCCACCGAGTCGACGTTGAATCGGCGTTGGAGCGTGTAAATCAGGTTCAGTCGCTCTTCGATTGACTCCAGCGTCGATGGGTCGGCCGAGAGGTTTGAATTGTAGTCTTCGAGAGTCTCGGCAATGTCTTGAATTTCCACTCGGGCCGATTCGAGTCGTTCGGCCAGTGCGGAGGCGTCTTCGAGCGATTCGGATAGCTCCTCAGTGGCGTCGACGGCCTCGCTCAGGCGATGAATCACGGCTTCTTGGCCCTCTTGGAGCAGCTCAACGGCGTAGGCCAGATTGCGCTTGATGTCGGTCATGTTGGCGAGAATTTCGCGCTCCTTCTCCAGCTCCTCTTGTTCGCCGGCTTGGAGTTGCGGCTCGGTGAGTTTGTCGAGTTGGAAGCGGATAAATTCCTCGTCGTCGCGGTCGCGCTTGAGGCTGATTTTGGCTTCGCGCAGACGCTGTTCGGCCGCGCGTTTGGCGGCATATTCTGTGGCATATTGCGCCAGCAGCGCGGCGTTGTCGGCCAGTGCGTCGATCACCTCGCGCTGATAGTCGGCGGTGGCCAGAAGTTGATTTTGATGTTGCGAGTGGATGTCGATGAGCATGGCTCCGGCGTGTTGCAGCTGGGCCAGCGTCACCGGTGAGTCGTTGATGAAAGCGCGTGAGCGTCCGTTGGGCTGAATTTCGCGGCGCAGGATGCAGTCAGGCTCAAACCATTCGATGTCGGCCGACGCGGCCCAGGCGCGCAGCGCGGCGAAGTCGGTGACGTCGAATACGGCTTCCACCACCGAGCGGCGGTCGGTGTGGCGCACGGCGCGGCTGTCGGCTCTGGCGCCGAGCAGCAGGCCCAGAGCACCGAGCATGATTGATTTGCCGGCACCGGTTTCGCCGGTGATGATGTTGAGGCCGGAGTGGAAGTCGATATTGAGTGTGTCGATTAGTGCGTAGTTGCTAATGCTCAGCGATTTCAGCATAGATGGGGGGGAGTGTGGTGGCTTATTTGACGATGCCGGTTTTGATGCGGTTGAGTCGGGTGGTTTCCGTGGGGAAGAGCGGATAGAGCGTTTCGTAGACGCGATTGCGTTCGGTGGCTTGAGCTTTGGTGTAGATGTTGCCAAGCTCGTCGAGTTTGGCGTCTTTGGTCATTGACAGGCCTACCGACATTGGGGCAACGTCGTAGATTTTCTTGAGGATGTCGAGGCTTTCGGTGATGTTGGCGCGGCCCTTGTCGGGGCTTTGTGCCATGAGGTCGAGGCCGTTGCGATGGTAGGTGTAGGTGAGGTCGCGCAGCTGCTGAGTGGCCGGGTCGGTGTAGGCGCTCAACACGGCCGAACGGTTTTTGGTGTCTTCAAAGGCTTTCCAACCCACTTCGCCCGACGACTGCGCTTCTTGCACAATCTGCTTCAGACGCGCCCAATATTCTTCGCCGCCGCGAGGCGAGAAGGAGTCGAAGTCCATGGCCAAAAAGAGGTAGGCATAGAAGTTGAGCACGGCGGTGAGCTGGCTCTCCATGGTGTTTTGCGAGAATGTGAGCGGTTCGCCTTCGGAGTAGGCGAAGTCGATTTTGCTGTCTTTGAAGTTTACGAGCGTGGTGGTGTAGGCGCTGTTGTAGACCGGGCGGATTGATTGCACCTGAAGGGTGCCGCTGGCCACCCCGTCTTTGTATTCGGCAATGGTGAAATAGAGTTGGCACTCAATTTTTTCGTTTACGGCAAACTGCGCGTCGGAGAATTGAGTGGTGTTCATATATTCCGTGATTGCCTCCTGGAGCGTGGGAAACACCGATGTGCTCACGTTTTGCAGCTGCTGAGTGTTGATTTCCACAGTGCAGTTGAGCTCTTGCGCTGCCAGAGGGAGCGCCGCCATCAGGAGCAGGGATGAGAGAATCGGCTTACGCATTGGCGGTCGATGATGGGTTGGGGAGTTTGGCCACAATGGCGTCGATGATGTCGGCGGCCACTTCCGGCTTCGATTTCAGCGAGCCCGTGATGGAGGTGCCGTCGGCGTGGTAGATGGTCACTTTGTTGGTGTCGGTGCCGAATCCGGCGCCCTTGTCGCTCAACGAGTTGAGCACAATCATGTCGAGGTTTTTGCGACGTAGCTTGTCGAGGGCGTTCACTTGCTCGTGGTCGGTTTCCAGGGCGAAGCCCACGAGAAGTTGGCCGGGGGCTTTGGCTTGGCCGAAAGTTTTGGCAATGTCGCGATTTTTCACCAGCGAGATGGTAGGCACGTCGTGGCCCTCGCGTTTGATTTTCGTCGGGGCGCAGTGGTCGGGTCGATAGTCGGCCACGGCGGCGGCGAGGATGAGAACGTCGGCCTGAGGCATCACATTAGACGCGGCCTCATACATCTGTTCGGCCGATTCCACGTGGATTACCTCAATGGCGGAATTGACCGCCTGAATCTGCACAGGGCCGCTGACCAGCGTCACCTTGGCGCCGCGGCGTGCGGCCTCCTCGGCCAGGGCATAGCCCATCTTCCCGGAGGAGAAGTTGCCAATGAAGCGCACCGGGTCGATGCGCTCGTAGGTGGGGCCGGCGGTGATGAGCACATGGCGGCCGGCCAAATCTTGCACGGTGGCAAAATGGCGTTTCAGCACCTCCACAATGGCTTCAGGTTCCTCCATGCGGCCTTTGCCCACGAGGTGGCTGGCCAATTCGCCGGCGCGCGGCTCGATGATTTGGTTGCCATAGGAGCGGAGCAAGGCCAGATTGCGAGTGGTGGAGGGGTGGGCCATCATGTCGAGGTCCATGGCCGGGGCCACAAACACCGGCGCTTTGGCCGAGAGATAGGTGGTGACAAGCATATTGTCGGCAACGCCGTTGGCCATCTTGGCGATGGTGCATGCCGTGGCGGGAGCTATGACCATAGCGTCGGCCCAGAGGCCGAGGTCCACGTGGCTGTGCCACTCGCCGGTGTTGGCGGTGAAAAATTCACTCACCACCGGTTTGCCGGTCAGTGCCGACAGCGTCACGGGGGTGATAAACTCCTTGGCGGCAGGTGTCATCACCACCTGCACCTCGGCGCCCTCCTTGATGAGCAGACGCGTCAGCATGGCCGACTTGTAGGCGGCGATGCCGCCGGTGATGCCGAGAATTATATGTTTGCCTTTCAGCATTATTTACCTTTCAGTTGTTCGTAGATGCGGGTGATGACATTTTTCGTGTCGATGGGAAACTCGCCGTTGAGCATCCATTTGTAGTAGCTGGGCTCTTTGGTGAAGACTTCGGCCACGGTTTTGCCTTTGTGTTTGCCGAAGTTGAACACCTCTTCGCCCTTTTCGTTGAAGGCAATACGGCCGGCGAGGTCGGCGGTTTTGCGCTGACGCGAAAATTCTGCGAGCTTATCCACGTCGTTGGGCAGCTTGTCGGCATAGAGGTCGAGCTGAGCTTTGAGCACTTCGTAGGTGGCACGAGTGTCGGCAGCGGCGGAATGAGCCGCGGTGAGGTCTTGGTTGCAGTAGTATTTGTAGGCGGCCACCAGGGTGCGCGGTTCCATCTTGTGGAAGATGGTTTGCACGTCGATCAGACGGCAGTCTTCCATGTTGAATTGGTAGCCGGCACGGTCGAATTCGGCCATCAGCAGCGGAATGTCGAACTTGTTGGAATTGTATCCGGCAATGTCGCATCCGGTGAAGATTTTGAGCAGCTTTTCGGCAAGTTCGGCGAATGTTTTTTCACCGGCCACATCCTCGTCGGTGATGCCGTGAATTTTAGTTGTTTCCTCGGGGATGTGGCGGCCGGGGTTAATGCGCATAGTGTCGTACTTTTCGTGTCCATCGGGATAAACCTTGATGTAGGAGAGCTCCACGATGCGGTCTTCGAGGGCGTTAACGCCCGTTGTTTCTAAGTCAAAAAATATAAGTGGCTTTGTTAGGTTGAGTTTCATAATTGGTAGCTAAACGACATCAAAATTCACTGATACTGATTGGGAGGAGGAGGATCAGCAGCTCTGTGCCTTCTTTGTCTTCGGAGGGGCGGAACACGCCGGGGCGTGAGGGGTCGGAGAGGGTCACCGTCACCTCAGCAGTGGTGATGGTGGAGAAGATTTCCATCAAGAACGTGACGTTGAAACCAATCACCAGTTCGGAGTGATTGAAGTCGCAGCTCATGCTCTCAACGCCGCGGGTGCAGTAGTTGAGGTCGACGGCTTTGATGGTCACTTCGTCGGGGGTGATTTTCACCTTGGCGGTGTTTTGGCCTTGGTCGCCAAACACCGACACACGGCGCAGGCCGGCGAGGAATGTTTCGCGGTCTACAGTGAGGGTATAGGGATTGTTCTTGGGGATAACGCGTTCGTAGTCGGGGAAGTTGCCACGCAGCAGGCGGCAGGTGAACTCCATGTCTTCGGTTTTGAACGAAGCGTGTTTGGAGTCGATAGTCACCGTCATCTCTTGTTCGCGGTCGGCAACGTTTTTCAGCACTGTGGCGGGCTTCACGGGGATGATGCATGAGCCGGAGACGCCGGGGGCCACATTGCGGTCGACGTATTTCACGAGCTTGCGGGCATCGGTGGCCACGAAGGTTAGTTCGCTGTCTTTAATGTCTAAATATATACCCATCATCTGGGGGCGGAGTTGGTCGGTGCCCACGGCGAATAGGGTGTTGTCGATGCCGTTGAGAATTGCGTTTGCAGTGGTTTGGAAACTCAGGGCGTCAACTTCGAGGTCTTTTTCGATTTCGGGGTATTCGTCGGCATTTGCACCAACGAAGTCGAATTTGCCCTTGTCGCCGTTGTAGGTCACTTCGATGGCGAGGGTTTCGTCGTCGATGTCGAAAGTGATGCCGATGTCGGGCATGGATTTGAGCAGATCGGTGAGGCGTCGGCCATCCACGCAGAAACGGCCTTCGCCCTCAACTTCAAGCACCGGCAGCGAGCCGGTCAGGGTGTTCTCCAAGTCAGACGCCGTGAGAATCAGTTGCCCGTCGCGCAGCTCCATAAGGAAGTTATTGAGAATGGGCATTGTGTTCTTGGTGTTGATGACTTTGCTCACTGCCGAAGCTTTGGCATAGAGAGCTTTGCTCTGCACATTGAATTTCATGTTGGCTGAGGATGAATTTATAGTTGGTGGGTTATTTTTTATTTCCACAAAATTACGAATAATTTTGTCATGCACAAAAATATTCCACCGAAAAAATATCGGGCGCGCGAGAGATAGAGCGGGCCGCGCCTGTGGAGGCGCGGCCCGTGGGAGTTGGATTAGTCGAGTGAGTGAATCACCAGGCCGGAGCGTAGTTTGGGCTCAAACCAGGTGGTTTTGGGTGGCATGATGTTGCCGGAGTCGGCAATGTCCATGAGCTGCTTCATGCTCACGGGGTAGAGCGCCAGGGCGGCGGCCATTTCGCCGGAGTCGACGCGGCGCTTGAGTTCGCCCAGACCGCGGATGCCGCCAACGAAGTCGATGCGTTTGGATGTGCGCAGGTCTTCGATGCCGAGAATGTCGCGGAGAATCAGGTCTGAGCTGATGGTCACGTCGAGCACGCCTATGGGGTCGTTGTCGTTGAAGCGACCTTGGCGAGCGGTGAGCGAATACCAATGGCCTTGGAGATAGAGGGCAAAGTTGTGGAGTGCGGCGGGGGTGTAGATTTCCGTGCCACGGTCTTCCACGATGAAGTCTTTGCCGAGCTTCTCAAGGAACTCTTGGGACGTGAGGCCGTTGAGGTCGCGCACCACGCGGTTGTAGTCGATGATGTTGAGGTGAGATGCCGGGAAGGCCACGGCCAGGAAGTAGTTGTATTCCTCGTCGCCGCGATGGTTGGGATTTTTCTCGGCGCGTTCGTGGCCCACGAGGGCAGCGGCAGCGGTGCGATGGTGGCCGTCGGCAATGTAGAGCGCGGGGA
>CAZJWM010000040.1:0-17798 GCA_964549975.1 uncultured Bacteroides sp.
CTGCCGCCGCTGCGAGCCAGCTCTTTGGCGGCACACCTCGCCAGATTGAATATTCGGCAGAAATGGGTCTGGAACACCACCTCGGCCTCACCTGCGACCCCGTGTGCGGCCTTGTGCAGATTCCCTGCATTGAGCGCAACGCCTATGCCGCCGCTCGTGCCCTCGACGCCAACCTCTATGCAGCCATCTCCGACGGCCGCCACTCCGTGTCGTTCGACCGCGTGGTGGAGGTGATGAAACAAACCGGCCACGATCTGCCCTCGCTTTACAAGGAAACAGCCCGTGGCGGTCTTGCCGTTATCAAAGAGAAAGGCTAATTCTGAGGCTGACGATATTTTTGCAGCAACTCTTCGATGCCCATGGCCTGATATTCTGCATGATGCAGGATTGAGCCATCGGGCATCACTATTTCTGTGTGGGGGATGGCATTGAAGCCAAACAGCTCCTCCAGTTGCATATATTCGCCCATGGTGAGGCGGTAGGATGCTTCGCCGCGGAGCGGGCCCTCGCAAAACGTCTCATAGCGCTTCTCAGGCGAATCTCTTTCGGAGGTGATAAACACAAACTCAACGTCGGGGGCGCCGCGCAGCGAGTCGCGCAGGGCTTGCGTGTTTTTGATTTGCGCTATGCAAGGGCCGCAACCCGTGCTCCAGAAGTCAACGTAGAGCAGTTTGCCGGGGTGTTCGGCAATGATGCGGCGAAACGTTGCCGCAGCGTCGCTCTCGGGCAATTGATATGTGCCCCCGGGGCCGACGGCAAACTTCTGAGCCACGTATCTGTCGATGTTTTCGCAGATGATGGGGTAGGCCGTGAGTGACTTAATGGAGTCGGCGTCGCGATAGGCTCTGTCGCGAATGCTCTGCGAGGCCTCGGCGATGCTGTGGCAGAAGCTGTTGCTGCGGGCCACTTGCCAAAGGAAAGGATTTTTCATTTGGCTCACGCTGTCCATCATTTGGTCGGCGTTGCGTTCCATCTCGGCCATCTCCTCAGCCGTGCCGGCCAGGATGGTGTAAGCGCCGCTTTTCTCGCGCATATATTGCACGGCGTAGACAAATTGGGCATACTGATAGCGATTCAGAAATTGCGAAATCTGCGGCGAAGCGAGTATTGTCGGGTCATTTAGCGGCGTGTCGGCCAGAAAATCGTAGTAGTCAGGGCCGGCAATTTCCGGCTGATATTCGCCGTTGGATGTGGCTGCTTGCCAGATTTCGTTGTAGGTGTTCATGGTGAATTCCATCAGCCATAGCGCTTTCTCTACCTTTGACTCGTTGCGCAACCAATGGCCCAACTTAGCCGAGGCGGCATAGCGAGTACGCGCCAGCGAGTCGGCCGTCACGGCCCATTGGCCCATCAGCGGCGTCACCGATGCCTTATATTCCGAGGGTGTCATCGTCTGCGAGGCGTGATAGAAGTCCATGTATTCGTAGTTGCTGAAGCATTTTTTTGCTTCAAGGAAAGTGGCGGTCAATTCGGCATTTCGGCCCATATATTCGCGTTGGCCGTTGACGTTGGCATAGATGGCAATCGTGTCGCCCGGTTCGGCGTAGGTCATAATGTCAACGTTGGTGTCGAAGCTCACGCAAAACCAAAGCAATTCGGGGCAGTCCATCGCCACCTTGGCCGTGAAGCAGCCGTCGGCGCCGATGGGGTAGGTCTGCGTGCGGTCTTCGCCGGTGAAGATGTTTTCGCGGCGAGTGCCGGCCACGTCAAAACAGCCGGCCGCAGGCGTGTAGCCGTCGAGAAACACGTAGACCACCGTCGTGTCCGAGCGCAGGAAGTCGTCGCCATAGCCTTTGTCCTTGGGCAGAGTGCGCCGATTGGGCTCGGTGGCGGTGAGTGTTTGCGATTTGCCGTCGGCCATGCGCAGTTTGATTTTGTTGCGTCCGGCGGCGGAAATTGTGGCAGATGTTTTTTTGCCGGAAAGGCGGTCGGTTAGTGCCAGGGTTTGGGTCTTCCCTTTGGCGGTTGCGGCGGTGATGCGATAGATGCGGTTGTTGGCAATCAGCAGTGAGTCGGTCACGCCGCAAGCCCAACGGCCGTATTTGTCAGTCGTGTACCAATTGCCTTGCACTGAGGAAGTTGCTGCGGCCCATAGCGAAGCTGTGATCAATAGTAAGTAAGTGAAAAATCTTTTCATTAATGAGTGGTTTATAGGTTGGTGTAGAATGTTGAGAAATGCGTTTCTCGCTCACAAAATTACGCAAAATTCCCCTTACCGCCAAATCGCGCTTTGTGTCAAAATGTCGCGAATCTTGCGAAAATGCAAAAAAATTGCTAATTTTGGGGTGTGAATCTAAAGTGTCACGTAAAATAATTGCTACAATCATGAGCATTACAGAAGAAATAGTCCTTCGGGCAAATCGCCGGAATGCGGCATTGGAAAGCACTTCTCCTCAGGTGAAGAGCAGTTCCACTGGTCATGGCTACGAGATACACGTCAGCTATGGTGGCCATGTGTATAAACAGAATATTTCAAACGAGCAAATCCGCCAGGCCTACGGTCAGGCTCTCGAAAGCAATGCCGCGAATATATAATTTCATTTACTCTAAACTCGTTGAGGGTAATAATGATGTTGTAGGGCATATAGCATATTCCCTTTATAAATCAGATAAAATTAAGTTTATTGACGGTTTTAAGAAGGAGAATAATAGAGAGCCCGATGAGACGGAATTGAAAACGTTTCACAGTATTAGCAACCAACAAGATAGCATCGACCGCTATAGGTTGGCTGCTGCTAACATATTGCGTGATTTTATGAATAACACGTTGCAGGAGAGTATTCAGAACATCGAGCGTGAGTGTTATGAAAATCATGCACAAATATTAAGTAAGATTGTTGAACCTTTACGGCCTGCAAAAAGGAGCACAATCTTCTGGCATGGTGTTTTGCAAGGTGTGGTCGGTGCATTTATATTTGCGCTGATTGTAGCTGCATTCGCATTTATAAAAACTTATAATGCAGGATGATGCTATCGCTTAAACCGTTTTCTGTGGTGAATCGTTGCTTAATTATTGGAATGGCGGTGATGGGGCTGCTGGGGTGTGCTTCTGGCGCCCAAGGGTCGGAAAACCGTCAAGACAAGGAAGAACAGACGGCAGTGTCGGTGCCGGAATTTTGTGCCGACAGTGCTTATCAATATGTTAAGCGTCAGGTGGAGTTCGGGCCCCGTGTGCCCGCCACGGATGCTCATGCCCGCTGCGGCGCATGGCTGCAGGGGGAATTGGCGCGCCATGGTGCCGACACCGTCGTGCTCCAAAAGGCGCAGATGGAGCCCGTTGGCAATATCACCAACATCATGGGCCGATTCAACCTCCGCGCTCCGCGCCGCATCCTTTTGCTGGCCCACTGGGATACGCGTCCGTGGGCCGATAATGACCCCGATGAGGCCAATCACACTCGTCCGATCGACGGCGCCAACGACGGCGGCAGCGGTGTGGGCGTGTTGCTCGAAGTGGCCCGGCTGATTGGTGCGCAAGCTCCGGCTGTGGGCGTTGACATCCTCTTTGTCGACGGTGAAGACTCCGGCAGCGAGGGCGACGACGCCTCGTGGGCCTTGGGCGCGCAACACTATGCCTCGAATTTGCTTGACCCAAAGCCGCAATGTGCCATCCTGCTCGACATGGTGGGCGGCCGCGATGCGCAGTTCACCCGCGAATATTTCTCGCAACGCTATGCCCCGGAGCTTGTCGACGCCATCTGGAGTGCCGCCTCAAAAACAGGCGAGGGGAGCCGCTTCCGCAACCGCATGGGCGGCGCCATCAACGACGACCATCTGCCGCTGATTCAGGCAGGAGTGCCCGCCGTGGACATCATCGAATGCAGCAATCAGCAAACCGGATCGTTTCCGCCAACCTGGCACACCCTCAGCGACAATCTTGAAAATATCGACGCCGCGACTCTCGGAGCCGTTGGCCGCGTAATCACATATTATATCTACAACAAATGACAATCAACGAAACTCAACAAGAGATTATCGACGACTTCTCCGAACTCGACGATTGGATGGACCGCTACGCCCTGATCATCGACCTTGGCAACCAACTGCCCCCAATCGACGAGCAATATAAAACTCCTCAACACCTCATTGAAGGCTGCCAGAGCCGCGTGTGGCTCAACGCAGAGATGGACTCAGCCGGCCAGGTGAGCTTCACGGCCGACTCCGACGCCATCATCGTGAAAGGCATCATCTCGATGCTCATCCGCGTGCTCAATCATCACACTCCCAAGGAGATTCTCGACAGCGACCTCCACTTCATCGACGCCATAGGCCTTTCGGAACACCTCTCGCCCACGCGCAGCAACGGCCTGCTCGCCATGGTGAAGCAGATGCGCCTCTATGCCCTGGCTTTCAGTCAACAGCAAAAATAAATTAAACCTCAATACCTAACAAAATTATGTTCAAAAATCAACCTGCAGGGTTGTATGTACTCTCGCTTGCCAACACCGGCGAACGTTTCGGCTACTACACCATGCTCGCAATTTTCCTGTTCTATCTACAGGCTAAATTTGGTTTCGACTCCACATGGACCGGCCAAATCTTCTCCATCTTCTTAGCTCTGGTCTATTTCATGCCCCTCTTGGGCGGTTGGCTTGCCGACAAATGGAGCTTCTCCAAGTGTGTGGTTTCCGGCATCTGCGTGATGTTTATCGGCTACGCACTGATGTCGGCTCCCACTCCCGTGCGCACCAACACCTCCATGATGATTCTCTTTGCCGCACTGCTGCTGATCTCCGTCGGCACCGGTCTGTTTAAGGGCAATCTGCAAGTGATGGTGGGCGACCTCTACAACGACAAACGCTACAGCGCTCAGCGCGACTCCGCCTTCTCGCTCTTCTACATGGCCATCAACCTCGGCTCCATGTTTGCCCCCGGAGCAGCTATTGCGCTGAAAAACCTCGCTCTGAAAAATGCCGGTTTCGTGACCAACAACTCCATGGCCGCCACCGTGAGCAACTGGTGTCTGGACACCCAAAACTTCACCCAGATGCCCGCTGCCGGCTCAGACCAACTCAAGGCCATGACCGACTTTGCCATCGACAAAGGCATGGCCCAGGGCGGCGACGTGGCCTCCTTCCTGACTCAATATTTCAGCAACTTCGCTGCTGAATGCGGCCGCGCCGGTGCCGACCTCTCGGCCTTTGCCACCGACTATATCACCGCATTCTCCACCGGCTGCTCCTACGCTTTCGCCCTGGCTTGCGCCTCGCTGATTGTCAGCTTCCTCATCTACTTCCTCGGCCGCAAGACCTACGCCCACATCATCGACGCCAAGAAACAGGCCAACGACGCTTCCGCCGCCAAGACCGAACAATCCGACGACCTCACTCCCGAGCAGACCAAACAGCGCGTTGTGGCTTTGCTGCTGGTGTTTGCCGTGGTGATCTTCTTCTGGATGGTGTTCCACCAGAACGGCCAAACCCTCACCGAATTTGCCAAGAGCTGCACCAGCTCCGTGGCCACCGGCTGGACCCGCATCGGGTTTGACCTGAAGGCACTCGTGGCCCTGGCCATCGGCGTCTACTCCCTCTTCGGCCTCTTCCAGAGCAAAACCGCCAAAGGTCGCGGCATCTGCACCGGGCTCCTGCTCGTTGTGGCCGGATTCATAGCCTACGTCTATCACACCACTCCAGCCGAACTCCCCAATATCGACCCCGCTGCCTATCAGCAGTTCAACCCCTTCTTTGTGGTGGCATTGACCCCCTTCTCCCTGGCCTTCTTCGGTTGGCTCGCCTCCAAGGGCAAAGAGCCCTCGGCGCCCCGCAAGATTGGCTACGGCATGGTGATGGCCGGCTTGGCCTACGGTGTGATGGTGCTCGCTTCGCTGTCGCTCACCGGCACCAACGGCTCCGTGTCGCCCAACTGGCTGATTGCCACCTACCTGTTGCTCACCTTCGCTGAACTGCTTCTCTCGCCCATGGGCATCTCCTTTGTCAGCAAGGTGGCCCCTCCCAAGTTGAAAGGCTCAATGATGGGCGGCTGGTTTGCCGCCACCGCCATCGGCAACTACCTCGTGTCGATTCCCATGGCTCTCTGGGGCAAAATCCCCGTGTGGAGCATCTGGTGCATCCTCATCACCCTCTGCCTGCTCTCAGCCCTCTTTATTTTCTCCATCATGAAGAAGCTCGAAGCTGCCACAAAGTAACACTCACAATATGAAAGAAAACGAACAAGAAGTCGACAACCTCTCCGGCCTCCCCGAGAACGCTTTTCGCGAACTCGGCGAGGGCGAAGAGTTTCGTCCGATAATGCACCCCGAGCGTCCGGCACGCGAAGTGACGCCCTATTCCGTGGGCATGGGCTTGCTGCTGGCCGTAGTGTTTTCGGCTGCCGCAGCCTATCTGGGCTTGCGTGTGGGCCAAGTGTTTGAAGCCGCCATCCCCATTGCCATCATCGCTGTGGGCCTCAGTCAGGCGCTCAAAAAGAAAGACCCGCTGGGCCAAAACGTCATCATCCAATCCATCGGTGCTTGCTCCGGCGTGATTGTGGCCGGTGCCATCTTCACCCTTCCGGCGCTTTACATCCTGCAAGCCACCTATCCCGAAATCACCGTCAACTTCGTGCAGATCTTCCTGGCGTCGTTGCTTGGCGGCGTGTTGGGCATACTCTTCTTCATCCCCTTCCGCAAATATTTTGTGAAGGATATGCATGGCAAATATCCCTTCCCCGAAGCCACCGCCACCACCCAAGTGTTGGTGAGCGCTCAGGCCAAGGGTAGCGGTTCGCAAGCCAAGACTCTGATTCTCGCCTCGCTCATTGGCGGTGTCTACGACTACATCGTGGCCACCTTTGGATGGTGGGCCGAAACCATCACCACCACCGCCACCTCCTGGGGTCAGGCCATTGCCGACAAGGCAAAAGTGGTGATGAGCTGCAACACCGGTGCCGCCCTGCTCGGTCTGGGCTACATCGTGGGCCTGAAATATGCCTTCGTCATCTTTGCCGGTTCGGTGTTCGTTTGGTGGATTATCGTTCCGCTGATGGGCTCCACCGCCGAGATGTCGGCCATGAGCGCCCAAGAGATTTTCAGCGACCGTGCCCGACTGATTGGCATCGGCGGTATAGCCATGGCCGGCATCATCGGCATCGTCAAGTCGTGGCCCATCATCATGCAAGCCGTTGGCCTCGCCGCAAGCGAGTTCAAGGGCAGCCAAGATAAGAAAGCCCCCGTGCGCTGGCAAACCGACCTCTCCATGAAGAGCGTTGTGGCCTTTATGGTCATGGCTCTGATTGTGGTGTTCGTGTTCTTCTGGCTCGGCGTGATCGGCAACCTCTGGCAGGCTGCCGTGGCGTGGGTGGTTGTGACCATCATCGCCTTCCTTTTCACCACCGTTGCCGCAAACGCCATTGCCATCGTGGGCAGTAACCCCGTAAGCGGCATGACGCTGATGACCCTGATTGTGGCCTCGGCCATCTTTGTGGGCATCGGTCTGAAAGGCACCTCCGGCATCGTTGCCTCAATGGTGATTGGCGGCGTGGTTTGCACCGCGCTCTCCATGGCCGGCGGCTTTGTCACCGACCTGAAGATTGGCTACTGGTGCGGCACCACTCCCCGCAAACAGGAAACCTGGAAATTCCTCGGCACCCTGGTGAGCGCTGCCACTGTGGGCGGTGTCATCCTTCTGCTCAACAACGTCTACGGCTTCTACGCCTCGGAGGTCCACCCCGATCCGCTGGTGGCACCGCAGGCCAACGCCATGGCCAAGGTGATTGAGCCCCTGATGATGGGCGGCGACACCCCCTGGATACTCTACTTCTGCGGCGCCGTGTTGGCCCTGCTGCTCAACTGGCTCGGCGTCCCCGCGCTGGCCTTCTGCCTGGGCATGTTCATCCCCTTGAGCCTCAACACCCCGATGCTCGTGGGTGGTGCCGTAGCTTGGTTTGTGCAACACAGCAGCAAAGACCAAGCCACCAACAACGCTCGCAACGAACGCGGCACACTCATCTCCTCCGGTCTGATTGCCGGCGGCGCCCTCTTCGGCGTCTTTGCCGCCCTGACCAAGTTTGCCGGCTATGAGTATGTGAATCCTCTGAGCGACTCCACCACCCAGATTCTCGGCGTGGTGATGTATGCCCTGATTATTTGCTACCTCTGGTGGGACAGCTGCCGTGACACTAAGAAGCTCTCTTAATCGTAAAATTCTGGCACTGGCGATTCCCGCCATCATTGCCAATATCACAACCCCGCTGCTCAGCCTGGTCGACATAGCCATTGTCGGCCACCTGGGCAGCTCGGCTTTTGTGGGCGCCATTGCCGTTGGCGGCTCGATGTTTAGCATGATCTATTGGCTCTTCGGTTTCTTACGCTTCGGCACGTCGGGACTCACCGCGCAAGCCGTGGGACGACGCGACAGCGCCGACACCGAGCTGATTCTCCTGCGCTCGCTGGCCATTGGCTGGAGCATCGGTCTGCTGCTGATTCTGCTGCAACGGCCGCTGGAACAGGCTGTGTTGGCCTTCCTGCAACCCGATGATGCCACACGCGCCGCCGCTCGGCTCTATTTCCGTGTGCTCATCTATGGCGCACCGGCCGTGCTGACCACCTATAGTCTAAACGGCTGGTTTGTGGGCGTGCAAAACACGCGCATGGCCATGTGGATCTCCATCCTAATCAACGTCTGCAACATAGCCGGCAGCCTGCTGCTGGTCTACGCCTGCCGCTTGCAGTTGACCGGTGTGGCCTTGGGCACACTCATTGCGCAATACGCCGGCGCGCTGACCGGATTGACCGTCTGCCGTGTGCGCTACGGCGTCAGCTTTCGCCCCTTTGCAGAGGTGATGCAATGGGAGAAACTGCGGCGATTTCTCCGCATCAATGCCGACATCTTTTTGCGCACAATCTGCCTGATAGCCGTCACCGTGTGGTTCACTCGCGAGGGGGCGCGCCAGGGCACGTTGATGCTCGACGCCAACACCCTGCTGATGCAATTTTTCATCATCTTCACCTACCTGATGGATGGCTTTGCTTTTGCCGGCGAAGCACTTTGCGGCAAATATGTGGGCGCACGTCGTCCTCGGGCCGTGCGCATCTGCATTGTGCGACTGATGCAGTGGGGCGCCGGAATAGCGCTGATCTTCACGGCACTCTATGCCGTGGGCGAAACCGCATTCCTTCGCCTGTTGACCAACGATGCCGAGATTCTCGCCGTGGCCATGGACTATCGCCTCTGGGCCTTGGTCATCCCCTTGGCCGGATTTGCCGCCTTCGTGTGGGACGGCATCCTTGTGGGCGAGACGCGCACGCGGCTGATGCTGGTGAGCATGATTGCGGCCACGGCCGTGTTTTTCATCGTGTTCTACTCGCTGATGCCCACCCTCGGCAATCATGCCCTCTGGCTGGCCTTCTGCGCCTACCTCTTCATGCGCGGCGCCGTCCAAACCGCCCTCCACTAATCCTCAGCCACGAAACAGTCAGCGCCCAAGCCTCCATCGGGGCTTGGGCGCTGAACTTAATTGTATATTCTGTTTTACTTTTGGGAGTCGATGTCGTGGAGCAGGGTCGCGACGGCGGCACGGAGTTGGTCGTCGATGCCGGCGGCAACGTGTTCGGGCGAATTGGCCACACGCACGTCGGGCTCAAGCTGCTTGTTCTCCAGATATGAGCCGTCGGGCAGGCGATAGCCGATGACGGGGATGCCGAAATACATTGTGGGATCTTGCAGCGTCACCCAGTTGACAGAGGTCATCGTGCCGGGCACTGGCATGCCCACGAGTTTGCCAAGGCCGCGATGCGAGTACACCCAGGGCGTGCCGTGGGCGTTGCTGTAGTTGGCCTCGCATTGCAGCATGATTGAGGGCTTGTTCCAGCGGCGCGACGGCATGTCGCAAGTTTCACGGCCGCGCACCACTTGAGTGAGATATTTTTCGCCGCTGAGCAACACTTCAATGTCTTCGTGCATGCGGCCGCCGCCGTTCCAGCGAGTGTCGATCACCACGCCTTCGCGTTGATAGTATTTGCCAAGAAGGTCGGCGTAGACCGGACGGAAGGAGTCGTCGTTCATCGACTGGATGTGGACGTAGCCGAGGCGGCCGCCGGAGAGCGAGTCAACCATGGCGGCATTGCGGCGCACCCAGCGGTCGTAGAGCAGTTGCGACATGGCGCCGGAGCTGATGGGGCGCACCACCTCTTGCTGCTCCTTGCCGCCGTGGGTGTAGGTCACCAGCGTTTTGGTGCCCGAGAGGCCGTTGAGCAGCGATGTGATGTCAGCGCTTTCGGTGTCGATTTTGGTGCCGTTGATGGCGGTGAGGATGTCGCCGGGGGCGATGGCTATTGAGGCCTTGTCAAACGGGCCGTTTTTCACCACTTCGGCCACCTTCAGGCCGGGGCCGGCAAATGTCAGGTCGTAGATCAGGCCGAGGTCGGCAGTGCTCTCTTCGGCACCGCCTGCGCGATAGCCCGAGCCGGTGTGGCTCACGTTGAGTTCGCCCAGAAGTTCGGAGAGCATTTCCGAGAAGTCGTGGTTGTTGTTGATATGCGGCAGGAAGCGCTTGTAGTGTTCCTCCAGTCGGGGCCAATCCACGCCGTGCATATCCACGCGATAGAAGCGTTCCTGCTCCATGCGGCGCACATAGTCGAGCATGTAGGCGCGTTCGGCTTCGGTGTCGATTTTCTGGCGAGCGGAGTAGCTGATGTTGGTCATCTTTTCGCCGGCGAAGGCCATCTTCTTCATTGTGCGGCCCGAGAGGATGAACAGGTCGTCGCCAACCACCGTGAGCGACGGCGAACCGCCCGCGCCGAGTTTGTTGGCCACGCTGACGTCGCCTTCGCGCAGGTCGATGCTCCAGAGGTCGTAGCCGCTCTGGCCTTTGCTCATATAGTAGAGTTTCTCGCCGTCGGCGCTCATGGCAGCGTCGCCGATTGAGGCGCTGTTGGGCGTCAGGCGCACCACGCGGTCGGCAATTCCTTCGCGCTCCACTTTGGCCGATGTGGATTCGCTGCCTTTGTCGTCGGCAGAGTCGGAAGCTTTCTTCGACTTCTTCGACTTCTTCTCATCTTTTGCTTTGGAGTCGTCGGCTTTCGCTTTCTTTTCGGAGTCTTTCAGCCGGGCGTAGTCTTCCTTGTTCAGACGGAAGCGGTCGAGGCTCTCTTGGTTGACAAAAGCCACCATCACGTCGGATTGCGAGCCCCACGAGGCGTGGGCGCGCATGCCGTAGCGGTCGCTCTCAAAGATGATGGCGCGGCCGTCGGCGCTCCAGTGGGGCGTGGTGTCGAAATAGCCGGTTTGCGTCACGAAGGTCACTTGCGGGGTTGAGCCGTCGGCGTTGACGATGGCAATGTCGGAATAGGGGTCGTGGCGGTTGCCCACGCAGCTCAGTGCAATCCAGGTGGCGTCGGGGTTCCATTCATATTCCAGGTCGTCGTGAGCGGGGTTGATGGAGTCGTCGGTCAGGCGTGTCACCTTTTTCGACTTCAGGTCCATCATCACCAGGTCGCTGCCGTTTTCGAAATAGGCGATTTTCTTGCCGTCGGGGCTCACCTTGGCCGATGTGCGGGCGGTGGCGTCGTCGATGAGAATCTCCTCTTTGATTAGGGTGGCGTTGGCCATGTCGGAGTCGTCGGCGCGGTCCATCGTGGCCACGTAGATGTTGGGCGTGCCGCTGCGGTCGCTCACGTAGTAGAGCGAGCGCGAGTCTTTGCTCCACGAGGGCGAGCTTTCGGCCTGCGCTGTGGAGGTGATTTGGCGGGTGGTGTTATATTCCACTGAGGTGACAAACAGGTCGCCGCGGCGAATGAAGGCCACCAGCTTGCCGTCGGGCGAGGGCACAGCCTGCTCGGCGCCCGAGGAGAATGAGTCGATGGTGATGGGCGAATAGTCGTTGTCTACGATTTCGATGTCGAGCTTGCGGGGCGTGGCCGAGGGGGAGGCCATGGTGTAGATTTCGCCGTCGAAGGTCAGCGCTATCATGCCGTTGGAGGCCTGGCTCAGGAAGCGCACGGGGTGTTCGGTGAAGGCGGTTAGGGCTGTGGGGGTGACGCCGGGCGAGGCCAGCGGCACGGAGTAGATGTTCATCGAGCCGCCATTGCGTTCGCTCAGGAATAGCATCGATTGGCCGTCGGAGCTGATCACCGGGTTGAGATCTTCGCCGGCGTGGTCCACCAGCGAGGTGTGGCGGCCGGTGGCAAAGTCGTAGCGCCAGAGTCCGCGGGTCACCGACGAGGTGTGGTGTTTGCGCCAGTTGTTTTCCATGCCTTTCACGTCTTGATAGAGCATGAAGGAGCCGTCGGGGCTCACGCTTAGTTGCTGCGCGGGGGTGGCGATGATTTGCGTGGGGGCGCTGCCGCTGATGCCCACGGCATAGAGTTCGGTGAGTCGGCTCGATGGGAATGAGATGCTCGAGGCGGGGTCTTGGATGGCGGCGGAGAAGTAGATTTGTTTGCCGTCGGCGGAGAATGCTTCGGGCGTTTCGTTGCCGCTATATGATGTGAGGCGGCGCGGCGATGAGCCGTCGGCGTTCATCACAAAGATGTCGGCGGAGCCGTGGCGAGTGGAGGCGAAGGCAATGCTTTGGCCGTCGGGACTCCAGATGGGGTCGGTGTTGATGGCGCCGGAGGTCGATGACGTCAGGCGAGTGGCGCGGCCGCCGTTGGAGCCGACGGTGAAGACGTCGCCTTTGTAGGTGAAGGCAATGCGGCTGCCGTCGGGCGAGATTTTCACGTCGCGGAGCCAGAGGGGAGCTTCAGCGGCAGCGTTGAGCAGCAGGCCCAGAGCAAGCGCTGAGAGTGCGGTTCGGTGGTTCATTTTGCTGTGTCGTTGATTGGTTTAATGTTGTGGAAGGGCAACACGTAGATTAGCGACAGCTGCAGCGACAGCGCCGCGGTGCGTGAGCCGAATCCGGGGATATAGCTTGGTCGGCCGTAGGGCGAGGTGGAGTCGTGGAGCACGGCGTGATACATCACCATCCAGCCCGCCGAGAGCGGGCCCACGAGTTTCACTCTCACTCCGGCCAACACTTCGAGATAGCCTGTGAAGAAGTGGGTGGAGGGCACGTCTACTTCGGTTGAGGTTTGCCAATAGTCGTTGGTTGTGGTGCCCACCACTGAGAAGTTATACGGCGAGCAGCCATAGCGGATGCCGCCCAAAAATTGGTAGTCGTAGTTTTTGCGGAAGAGGAAGTTATAGTTCAGACCCACTTTGAAATAGGGGGCTATGGCGGTGTGATAGTGGTAGTTGTAGCCCGAGGGAGATTCGTTGGCGGCGCCGATGCCCACTTCCACCACCGGGTTGAAGCGGTTGTGGAAACTAAGTTCGGCCCAGAAGCCCACGCCACCTTTTTTGGCGCCGAGGGCGCGCATCAGTGGATCCCAGACGTTCACGCCAAACGTGGCGGCATGGAGCAGCGGATAGAGGTAGGCTTCCTTCTTGGGCTTTTGCATGGCCAGGGTGTCTACCCATTCGTTGCCGGTGATGGTGTCCACCATATATTCGCGACCGAAGTCGTCGGTGAGTTTCACCACGGAGTCGGGTTTGCGGTGGAGTTTGGCGGTGTCGGCTTTTTCTTTGGCCTTGGGGGTGAGGTCGGAGGCGTTGACGGGCGTCACGGGGGTGACGCGGCGCTGCGCAAGAAGCGTTGCCGACGACGTTGCGCCGGCAATCAGCAGCAGAAGCAAGACTATGCGCCGAATGATTGTCATGAGTCTCGTAGATAGATTTTTATGCGTTCAAGGTCGACGTTGGTCACCAGTGAGTCGATGATGCTCACGGAGTCGATAAACGCGGTGGTGTAGGCCACGTCGGTGATGTGGTAGCAATACATTGCGCCACATTCGGCGGAGGCGTAGTAGGGGGTGGAGCTGTAGGCGAAGGTGATGGTGTCGGTCACGGTGGTGACGGAGTCAACCGTCAGGGTGAAGGCGAAGGCTGTTGAGCTGTCGGCGGCGCGGAAGGGGAGGTAGACTGTGGAGACCGTCGATGAGGCGGTCTTGAGCAGGGAGTCGTTGGGGGCGCCGACGCCGCCCACGGCCAGACCTTTGGGCGAGGCGGCTTCGCCTGTGGAGGAGGCGTAGAATCCGGCCAGCGGCAGGGCATTTTGGTTGTCGATGCAGCTGCTGTTGCTGCACGAGGCGGCCACGGCGCAAAGCGCTGCAGCTGCCACGCCGGAGCGCAGCAGCCGCAGTGAGTTATGTTGCGGGCAATGCATCATAGGGTTTC
The DNA here is from genome assembly GCA_964549975.1 of uncultured Bacteroides sp. GTDB lineage: Bacteria > Bacteroidota > Bacteroidia > Bacteroidales > Muribaculaceae > UBA3263. Next base: position 14,151 of record CAZJWM010000040.1, read on the forward strand.
GGCTATTTCGTAGTCGTTGCGTCGGGGGGAGTTGCGGGCCACGAGTTCGCCCACGAATCCCGCCAGGAAGAACATTGCGCCCAGAAGCATCAGCGTCAGCGACAGGTAGAAGTAGGGCGATTCGGTCACCAGGCAGTAGGCCTGCCCGTGGCTCATGCGATAGAGTTTGCCGAAGCCCACCACGGCGGTGGAGATCAGTCCTAAGAGGAACATCAGCGACCCCATCAGGCCGAAGAAGTGCATCGGTTTGCCGCCGAATCGCGAGGTGAACCAGAGAGTGGCCAAGTCGAGGTAGCCGTTGACGAAGCGGTCGAGTCCAAACTTCGTTGAACCATATTTGCGGGCTTGGTGGTGAACCACCTTTTCGCCGATGCGGCTGAATCCGGCGTTTTTGGCCAGATAGGGGATATAGCGGTGCATGTCGCCGTAGACTTCGATGTGTTTCACCACTTCGGAGCGATAGGCCTTGAGTCCGCAGTTGAAGTCGTGGAGGTTTTTGATGCCGCTCACACGTCGAGCCGTGGCGTTGAAGAGCTTTGTGGGGATGGTTTTCGACAGCGGGTCGTAGCGTTTCTGCTTCCAGCCGCTCACCAGGTCGTAGCCCTCTTGGGTGATCATGCGATAGAGTTCGGGGATTTCGTCGGGCGAGTCTTGCAGGTCGGCGTCCATGGTGATGACCACTCGGCCGCGAGCGGCGGCAAATCCGGTGTTCAGGGCCGGACTTTTGCCGTAGTTGCGGCGGAAGGCAATGCCGTGCACGCAGGGATTTTCCTGCGCCAGACGGGTCACCACCTCCCATGAGCGGTCGGTGGAGCCGTCGTTCACAAAGATCACTTCGTAGGTTAAGCCATGCTCCTTCATCACTCGTGCAATCCATTGCTCGAGTTCGGGCAGCGACTCCTCTTCGTTGAAGAGGGGCACCACCACGGAGATTTCCACGTCGTAGGTTTCAGGTTTTGCCATAGTGAGAGTTATCGGAGAATGTCGTCGATGAGCATCGGCGCTTTGATGAGCATACGGGGGATGTGGAAGGGGCCTTTGAAGATGTTGCCTTTGGCGGGCTGGGCCACTGTGCCGTCGCGATGGAGGTAGCCATACCATTCGCCGAATTGCTCGTCGGGGAAGTGGGCATACATCCATTCGCAGGCTCGGCGGTTCATCTCCAGATAGCGTTCGTGGCCGGTGGCCTGGTAGGCGTAGAGTGTGGCGATGACGGCCTCGGTTTGGGGCCACCAAAACTTCATGTCTTGCGAATAGTCTTGCGCGGGATAGCCTTTGCAGTCGCGGAAGTTGATGATGCCGCCATATTCCTTGTCCCAGCCCCATTCCCAGCTCCAGTCGAGGATTTGCAGGGCCATGTCGGTGAGCGAGCGTTCCCAGTTGCGGTGGCGCGCTTCTTCGAGCAGGAACCACGACGTCTCGATGCAGTGGCCGGGGTTGATCACGCGGCCGTTGGCGGTGTCGATGAAGCTGCCGTCGAGGCCCACCATTTCGAGCACGCACTTATATTCGGGGTGAAGGAAGTAGCGTTGGAGTTCGTCGATGCTTGCCTGGATTTGCTCGTCGAGCATGGGGTCGGGCAGGGCGCGGCGAATGGTGGAGGCGGTGTTGATGAGAATCATCGTCAGCGAGTGGCCGCGGGCTTGGAGCGTGGGCAGATATTTGGGCTCAAGCAGTCCGGGGGTGTCGCGGAAGCGGATTATGCGTTTGAAGAGGTCGAGGGCCTCTTGGGCGTAGCGTTTTTCGCCGGTGGCTATGGCGTATTCGGCCTTGGCAATGGCGGCGAAACATTCAGAGAAGAGGTAGCGACGGCGGCGCAGGGGCGTGCCGTCGGCCATCACTTCGAAAAACATGTGGCCGTCTGAGTCATAGCAGTGGGCGTCGCTGAAGTCGATGCAGCTTTTGGCCATTTCGAGATATTCGGGGCGACGCTGAATGTTGTTGTAGGCCGAGGCGAAAACCCAGGCGCAGCGGCCCTGAAACCACACCGATTTGGTGGGGTCCATCAGCGAGCCGTCGCGGTCGAGGCAGGTGTAGACGCCGCCGTTTTCGCGGTCGAGTCCGTATTTCAGCCAGAAGGGGAGGATGTTGGTGGTGAGGTCGTGGCGATAGCGCTCACCCCAATATTTCAGATAGTTTTGCCACATGGGTTAGAATTTGTTGCAACGCTCAAAGAAGTTGATGGCTTGGAGTTCGGCCTTGAGCGAGGCTTCTTCTTCGGGGGTGATGTTTTGGAAGGGGGTGCGGTTGGGGCCGAGGTCGAGGCCTATGAGTTTCATGATGCGTTTGCCGCCAACGATGTTGCCGCGATAACGGCAGATGACGTTGATCACCTCCTGCGAGAAGTTTTGGTGCTCGCGAGCGGCTTCGATGTCGCCGCGGTTCCAGGCGTCGATGATGGCTGTGAGTTCGCGACCGTTGTAGTTGGTGGTGCCGCCGATGCCGCCGCGGGCGCCGCCCATGGCCAGGCAGGGGAGGATGGTTTCGTCTTGGCCGTGGAGCATGTCGAATTTGCCGCCGCCATAGAGTCGGCATTGGTTGTATTCGTAGATGCTCTCAAAGGTGTATTTGATGCCGGCAAAGTTGGGCACTCGGCCGTCGACGGCCTCGAGCAGCTTCACCATGGGCAGATATGCACCGTTGAAGGCGGGGATATGGTAGAAGTAGAAGGGGAGCGAGGGGGCTGCCGAGGCAATCTCCTCGATATATTTCACGAGCTCTTCCACGCGGTTGATTTTGGGGAACGGGGGAGCCATGGCGCCGATGCCCCATGCGCCGATTTCGGCGGCGTGGCGGGCGAGTTCGCGTGAGCTCTTCACGCAGCAACAGCCCACGTGGACAATCACTTTGAAGCCTTCGGGGGCGGCTTTCACCCAGGCTTCGGCCAGGCGTTTGCGTTCGTCGTCGGTGAGCATATAGCCTTCGCCTGAAGAGCCGTTGATAAACACGCCCTTGAGGCCGTTTTTCTTCAACATAGCGGCATAAGCCGGAATGGGTTCAAGATTCACCTCTCCGTTGGGGAGGAAGGGGGTAAAGGGGGCATCGATGAGCCCTACGATTTTTTCCATGTCAAATATGCATATTTGGTTTAGTAGCTACAAATTTACGCTTTTTCTCTGTAATTATTGTGTGTTTGGGCCGAAAAAAAGCTGACACCCCGTCGAGTGTCAGCTTCAGTTGGGTTGCGCCGAGGCGCAGATCACTTGCGGATGCCGAGCTCTTTTTGAGCAATGATGGCACGGTAGCGGTTGATGTCCTTGCGAATCAGATAGTCAAGGAGGCGACGACGCTTACCTACAAGTGCTTTCAGCGCGCGGGCTGTTGCATAATCTTTGTGATTTGACTTCAGGTGTTCAGTCAAATGAGCGATACGGACCGAGAATAATGCAATCTGGGCTTCAGGAGAGCCAGTATCAGTCTTGCCCTTACCGTACTTCTCAAAGATTTCAACTTTTTCGTCAGAATTAAGATGCATTCTTTGGAAATTTTATGGTGATTAATAATTATGATTAGAGCGCCCTTAGAGAAAGAGCACCGCAAAGTTACGCATTTTTTTTCATTCCCGCAACCCCCGCCTCAAAAAATAAAAAAACGGCCTCACCCAAACCCTCAGGGCCTCACCCAAACCCTCAGGGCCTCACCCAAACC
>CAZJWM010000041.1:0-17044 GCA_964549975.1 uncultured Bacteroides sp.
CGAAGTGCTCCTGCTCGAAAATCTCCGCTTCTATGGCGAAGAAGAGGGCAAGCCCATGGGCATCGACAAAGAAGATCCCGCTTACGAAGAAGCTAAGAAGGCCATGAAGGCTTCTCAAAAAGAATTTGCCAAGACTCTGGCAAGCTATGCCGACGTTTACGTGAACGACGCTTTCGGTACCGCTCACCGCAAACACGCTTCCACAGCCGTGATTGCCGACTCTTTCGACGCCGACCACAAGATGCTCGGCTACCTGATGGAGAAGGAAGTCACCGCCGTTGACAACATTCTGAGCAACATCAAGCGCCCCTTCACCGCCATCATGGGTGGTTCAAAGGTGTCGACCAAAATCGGCATCATCGAAAACCTCATGGACAAGGTTGACAACCTGATTCTCTGCGGCGGTATGACCTACACCTTCGCCAAGGCTATGGGCGGCAACGTGGGTGTGAGCATCTGCGAAGAGGATAAGCTCGACCTGGCTCTCGACATCATGAAGAAGGCCAAAGAAAAAGGCGTTAACCTCGTGCTTGGCACCGACTGCGTGGCTGCCGACAAGTTTAGCAACGACGCCAACACTCAAATCTGCTCCGTGATGTCGATTCCCGAAGGCTGGGAAGGCATGGATGCGGGTCCCGAAAGCCGCAAAGCTTTTGCCGCTGCCATCGAACCCGCCAAGACCATCCTCTGGAACGGCCCCGCAGGCGTGTTTGAATTCGACAACTTCACCGGCGGCTCTCGCGCCATTGCCGATGCCGTGGTTCGCGCAACCAAAGACGGCGCCTTCTCCCTGGTGGGCGGCGGCGACTCCGTGGCTTGCGTCAACAAGTTTGGCTTGGCCGACCAGGTGAGCTACGTTTCCACCGGTGGCGGCGCTCTGCTCGAAGCCATCGAAGGCAAGGTGCTCCCCGGCATTGCTGCCATCAAAGGCTAATTTGACTACCGTCAACATTTGTTATATAACTGATGCTCCTCGGACCCACAGTGGGTTCGAGGAGTTTTTTCGCTGCCTTGGAGAAAATTTGCAACGAAATTCAAAAAAAAGTTTTAACTTTGCGGCAAAGTATTAAACCACTTTCTTAACTGATATTCAAAAATGAAGAAATTACTTTTCTCTGCAGCCGTGCTCATGGCTATGAGCTTGGCATCGTGCGGCGGCAACGCCGACAAGGCTGAGGCTACCACCGACGCCGAAGCCACCGAAACCGTTGAAGCAACCGAAGCCGCAGCCGAAGAAGCTGCCGCCACCACCGAAGCCACCGCTTCCGGCATTCTCGACAAGGTGAAGGCTTGCTCTTCCGTGGAAGACGCTCAGGCCATCGTCTCCGACGTGCAAGCCTACGTTGAGCAGCTCATCGCTGAAGGCAAACTCGAAGAAGCCAAGAAATATCTGGCCTCCGTTCAACCCGAAATCGCTGCCAAATATCCCCAGCTTGCTTCCAAGCTGAGCGACATCTCCGGCCTCATCGAAAAGGTGCCCACCAGCGCCACCGAAGCCGCTTCCGCCGCTAAGTCTGCTGCCGAAGCCAAGGCCACCGAAACCGTTGAAAACGCTAAAGACAAAGCCAACTCAGCCGTTTCCGGCGCCGTTGACGATGCCGCCAGCAAAGTGAAAGGCAAGCTCAAAATCTAATAGCTTCCGCGCAACGCATTCTCGCGAAGCCCCGTCGGCGCTCGGTCGCCGTCGGGGCTTCGCTCGGTTAGTAGGTGAAGCCGGCCATCCAGAGGGGTAGCTTTTTGCCGATGGGGTATTCCATGGAGTCGGCCAATACGTAGGAGTTTTCCACATCGGCAATCTGCTCAAACGACTTGTCGGCGCCGCCCACCTCAAAGGTCCATTTGCCGTCGACGAGGAAGTCGCCCTGACGTTTGCCATATTCCACGCTGTGGTGGGCGGATAGCTGATTCAGTGCAAAACATTCGCGCAGCGTGCCGATGTTGGCCGTTTCGGTGAGCGCGTTGAGCATGTTGGTGTTGTGGATGTAGATTTTGTCGGGCTTTTGCATTTTTGTGACCGACTTGTTGTCGGAGTATAGCAGCTGAATCAGCTCGGCTCGGTGCATGCTCGACAGATAGCTTAACACGGTGATTTTGTTCAGTTCGAGATAGGCCGAAAGCTTGGCGATGTTCACCTCGTAGGGCACGTTTGCGGCCAGATAGAGCAGCATGGCCTTGAGCTTGCGAGTGTAGGCAGGCTCGATGTTGCAGCATTGCACCATCTCCTGTTCGATGATGAAGGAGACCACGTTTTCCAGTCGGCTGTAGTATTCCACTTCGTTGCCGTCGTAGAAGGGGTAGTAGCCCACGCGCAGGTATTCCTCAAACATGCGCTGGGGACGGCACACGGCGTTGACTTCGCGCGCCAGCGCATCGGCGTTGGCCAGGATGTCGCTCAGCGAGCGTGCTTGCAGCTTGATGCCATGATAGAAGTGCAGGAATTCGCGAAACGAGAGCCCTTGCATGGAGTAGGAGAGCACACGGCGCGAGAGGTCGGCATCGGCGTTGAGGATTTGCAAGAGCGATGAGCCGGTGAACGTGATTTTCACCGAGGGATAGAGGTCGTTGAGTTCCTTAATCTCTTTGCTCCAGTTGGGATATTTGTGCACTTCGTCGAGAAAAAGGTGACGGCCGCCCATCAGGTAGAATCGTTCGCCGAGGTCGAGCAGCGAGTGGGTGGTGAAATACATGCTGTCCATCACGCAATAGAGCGCCTCGCCGGGGTTTTCGCCGTAGTGTTGGCGAATGTATTGGCGCATAAGCGTGGTTTTGCCCACGCCGCGCGAGCCGCGGATGGCCACTAAGGGCTTGTCCCAGTGGATGGTGTTGATTGTGTCGCGCACAATCGACATATCCACTTGCGACATCATGATTCTATGTTTTTTGAAGAGAGTTTCCATGCCGCAAATTTACAAACATTTATCCGAATAACCAAATTCTGCGGAAAATCGTTTAGTGAAGTAAACGATTTTTGATGAAAAATGGTTAGTAGGCTAAACGATTGGCGGCGGGATTAGTCGTTGAGGAGGCGTTCGAAGAGGCGCTCCCAGCGGGTCATGATGGTCTTTTGGGAGTATTTCTCCACTTTGCGGCGGGCATTTTCGCCCATTTGGCGGCGGAGTTCGGCGTCGTCGATGAGTCGGCAGATGCCGTCGGCGAGGCCTTGCACGTCGCCTTGGGGCACGAGGATGCCGTCAACGCCGTTGCTGATGATTTCGCTGGGGCCGCTGTCGCAGTCGAAGGCCACGCAGGGGATGCCACACGACATTGCCTCGATCACCGACATGGGCATGGCCTCGTAGCGCGAGCTCAGGGCCAGGATAGAGCCGGTCTTATAGTGGACCACGATGTCGGATGTGGGGGGCACGAATTGTGCGGCGTGGAGTTGCAGGCGGTCAATCATTTCGCCGAGTTTTCGGCGTTCGGCAAGGTCGTCGGCCGAGCCCACGATGCTGAGAATCCAGTCGGGGTGGCGTTTTTCCACAATGGCCCATGCTTGCAGCAGACGGTCGTAGCCTTTTTCGTAGCATATGCGGCCCACGGCCAAGACCTGATTGTGGTTGAGTTCGGCGTTGCAGGGCTGGATGGTGATGGGGTTGGGGATTACGGATATGTTGCTCTTGTCGGGCCATTTGCGGCGTTCGGCTTCGTTGAGCACCACGAAGCGGTCGTATTTTCGGGCCCAGTGGTTTTCGTTGCGGGTGAGCCAGCGGTAGAATAGGTCGGGCAGAGAGGTAGCGTATTCATAGCGGCGGCTGTTTTTGTTTTTGTGGCGTTCGGCAATTTTCACGCCTCCGGCTTTGATGGACTGGAGCACGGGCAGGTCGCGGCGGCCGACGGCAATCGACACGTCGGGTTGCAGCTCTTCCAACACTTTGGTCAGGCGGCGGCGGTGTTGCCGGCGGCGGCGCATGGCGCTGTAGATGCGCGCAAAGCGAGAGCTGTAGTGCAGTGTGTAGTCAACGCCCAGGTCAATCAAACGCACCTTTGGGGAGAGCGGGAAGAAGGGCTCGCGGCCGAGCTGGTCGGTGGTGACGATGGTGACGTCGTGGCCCAACACATCGGCAAGATAATTGGCCTTCACGGAGATGACGCGGTCCACACCGGCGGCGCTCCATAGATAGGTCATACAGTAGACTATTTTCATTTGCTAAGAAGTGGTTAAAGAAAAAAAAGTGGGTGAGTGGGTTACGTGAATTTGGTAATCAAAATGCCTTTATGCCACAAATTTACGACTTTTTCTGGCAAATGCAAAATAAATTGGCGAAAAAATTATTTAGGGAAATGAGCAGAGGCGAAGTGCCAGAGGACGATGCCGGCGGTGACGGCCACGTTCAGCGAGTGTTTGGTGCCGTATTGGGGCAGTTCGATGCAGCAGTCGGCGGCGTCGACCACGGCTTGGTCCACGCCGTAGACTTCGTGGCCCATGATTAGGGCGTATTTGCTGTTGGGGTCGACGCTGAATTTCTCGAGGCTGATGCTTCCTTGGGCTTGTTCGATGGCGCAAATTCTCCAGCCGTCGGCGCGCAGGGCTTCGATGGCTTCAAGGGTGGTGGGGTGATAGTGCCAGTCAACGGATTGTTCGGCGCCGAGGGCGGTTTTGTGGATTTCGGGCGAGGGGGGCGTGGCCGTGATGCCGCAGAGCTCCACTCGCTCCACGGCAAAGGCGTCGGAGGTGCGCAGCATCGAGCCTATGTTGTTGAGTGAACGCACGTTGTCCAAAACCAGCGCTATGGGAAATTTGCGTTTGCGTTGAAACTGTTCCACCGAGTCGCGGTGGAGGTCGATGATGGTCTTTTTGATTGTTGACATCGCGGTTAGAGCATTGATTGGTAGACTTTGACGAGGTCGGCGCCGAAGTTTTCGCCAGCAAAACGGGCTATGTGGCGGCGTCCGTCGGCCACCATCTGTTGGCGCAGCGCGGCGTCGTCGATGAGCGAGCGCATGGCGTCGGTGAAGTCGCTCACGGAGGTGGGGTCCACATAGATGGCGCCGGGGCCTCCGGCCTCTTCAAGGCAGGAACCGGTGGCGGCCACCACGGGCACTCCGGCTGCTATGGCTTCGAGCATCGGTATGCCGAAACCTTCGTAAAACGAGGGGTAGGCGGCGGCGACGGCTCCGGCGTAGAGCGGCGGCAGGTCGGTGAACGGTGCGCCTTGGATGTAGCAGACGCGCGAGGTCAGGCCCAGCCGTTCGGCTTCGGCCTGCATCTGTCGGCCATAGGCCGTGTGGCGGCCCACAATCACAAGACTCACGTCTTTGGGCAGGTTGGCCAGGGCGCGCAGCGTCAGCAGTTGGTTTTTGCGGGCTTCGACGGTGCCCACGCCGATGATGTAGCGTCCGGAGAGGGCATATTTTTGGCGCACTCGCGCAATCTCTTGCTCGGCGATGGGTTGGTGGAAAATGTCGGCACAGCCTTGATAGACGATGTCGATTTTTGCGGGGTCAACGCCGTAGAGTTCCACAATGTCGGCTTTGGTGCGCTCGGAGATGGCAATGACGCGCGTGGCAGCGCGGGCGGCGTAGGAGAATTTGCGGTCGCAGATGCTCACGTCGGCGCGGTGGTAAAACTCCGGGTGGCGGCGGAAAATCAGGTCGTGGATGGTCACCACCGAGGGAAACGGGCAGCGGTCGATGCCCAGCGGCAGCTCGTTGCTCAGGCCGTGGTAGAGGTCAAGGCCGTCGCGGCGGAGCTGGCTGCAGATGCCGCGCGAGCGCCATAGTGAGCCTGCGAGGCGTCCGAAGAAAGTGTCGGGGCGATGCAATTCAACCCCCTTCAGCTCCAGCAGTGGAGCCAAACGGGGGTTGGATTTGATGCGGGGAGTGTAGATGAGCAGCCTGTTGTCGGGGGCGACGTTGTGGATGCATTGCAAGGCCAGGCGCGAGTAGTTGCCTATGCCGGTGTAGTTCATCACGGCGCGTTTGCCGTCGAACCCGATTTTCAGATTTTTCATCCGCAATGTGGGAGTGGCGAGATTAGAATTTGGCGTTGCGCATGTCGCCGGTTTCGGCAAAGGCGATGTGGAATGCAAAAGCTTTGCTGAGCACGTGAGGCGTTTGGCCGCCGTTGCCCAGGCGCAGGTAGTCGCGCAGCAGTTCGCGGTAGTCGGGGTGGGCGCAGTTGTCGATGATGGCGTGGGCGCGTTGCACGGGGTCTTTGCCGCGGAGGTCGGCGATACCTTGGTCGGTGACGAGCACGTCGACGGAGTGTTCGCTGTGGTCTTGGTGGGCCACCATGGGCACGATGTTGGAGATGGCGCCGCCCTTGGTGATGGAGGGGCAGGAGAAGATGCTCACGTAGCTATTGCGGGTGAAGTCGCCGCTGCCGCCGATGCCGTTCATCATCTTGGTGCCGAGCACGTGGGTGGAGTTGATGGCGCCGAAGATGTCGGCCTCCAGCGCGGTGTTCATGGCGATGACGCCGAGTCGGCGGATGATTTCGGGGCTGTTGCTCAGCTCAGAGGGGCGAATCACAAAGCGCTGCAAGAAGTCGCGCTCGTGGGCAAAGAGGCGGGTTTGGGCGTCGTCGCTCATGGTCAGCGAGCAGGTGCTCACGTAGCGGCAGCGTTCGCGCTCCATGAGGTCGAGCACGGCGTCTTGGGCCACTTCGGTGTACATGCAGAACGGGGGGATTTCGTGGGCGTCGGCCAGACCGTAGAGCACGGCGTTGGCCACGTTGCCTACGCCGCTTTGCAGCGGCAGAAATTCTTTGGGGAGACGTCCGGCGTGGAGTTCGTCGATGAGGAATTGGCAGACGTTGTTGCCGATTTTCACTGAGGTTTCATCCAGGGCGGTGAAGGGTTTCACGCCGTCGGTGACGTTGGTTTCCACCACGCCAATCACCTTCTTGGGGTCGACGTAGAGGTAGGGGGAGCCCACGCGGTCGGAGGGGCTGTAGATGGGGAGTTCGCGGCGATAGGGCGGGTCGGCGGGCAGATAGAGGTCGTGCATGCCTTCGAGCTTGGTGGAGATGCCGCTGTTGTGTTCGATGATGATTTTCTTGGCCATCTTGGCGATGGTGGTGGAGATGCCGGCACCGGTGCCGAGCACCAGGCGGCCGTCGGGCTGCACGTCGACGGCCTCAATCACGGCCACGTCTACGTCGCCGAGGAAGCCATAGCGGAGCTTTTGCGCCATTTCCGAGAGGTGTTGGTCGAAATAGTGGGCATCGTGGGAGTTGATGCGCAGGCGCAGGTCGGGGGTGTTTTGGTAGGGGGCGCGGCGGTCGATGGCGTTGGCGCGGCTCAGCGCACCGTCGACGTGTTGGTTGGTGGAGGCACCGGTGAAGATGCTCACCTTGTAGGGGCGCCCGGCTTCGTGTTCAGCCACGGCTTTGGCAGCCACGGCATCAAAGGTGTCCTTCGGCGCGCCGGAGGCAGTGAAGCCCGACAGGCCGATGGTGTCGCCATTGTTGATGTGTTCAGCGGCTTCTTGAGCCGAGATGACAGGGAATGACATGGTTTATCTATTCAGTTAAGTTCTTTATGTTCTTAGAGTGGGTGGGGTTGGTAAACCTTTGCAAAGGTAATAAATTGCGGCGGTTTTAGCAAATTTGATGGACGGTCATCTCCACGTTGGTGGCGCCGGCGTAGTTTTCGAGCAGTCGGCGAGTTAGCTCCATCACTTGCGCGGTGGGGCGGTCGGCGCCGTAGATGTTGATGGTCATCAACAGGTGTGAGGTCTGCTCGGTGAGCTTGGTGCGCTCGTTGTCGCTGGTGGGAGTGCCTATTCCGCCCACGGCGTCGCGAAACACCGGCAGTCCGGCAATGTTCAGTGCGCCGCGACCAATCGCCTCATAGGGCTCGTCGGCACGGCCCACGCCCAGGGTGAGCGTGTCGCCAACGATTTTGTCGGCGTCGAAACCGCCGATTGAGTGGCCGGTTTCCACCGACAGCAGATTGATCAGGTCAATCACCGAGAGCGTGCGATAGAGCTCCATGCCCTTGACCATGCGGCGGCAGAGCGCCTCGCTCGAGGGGCGATAGCGGTTGGGGTCTTTGCCGCAGGCCTTGTAGGCGGCGCGAGTGGCGGCAATGGCGGGGCGAGAGTTGATGTCGGAGAGGGCATATTCCGAGCGGATATATTCCGAGAGCTCTGTGAGCTCGCGCCAGAGGTCGTCGCCGGTGGGGCGATTTTCCACGTCGGCGGTCACCACAATCACTTGCAGCTGTGGGGCGGCCTCTCTTATATGCGATTCAAAGTGGATGTTCATTGCGCTGTGGGGTTAAATCGACGTGCGGGCAAACGGCGTGGAGTTCATCTCGCAGAAGTCGCCGTGGAGATATTTGAAATATCCGGCCATGGCCACCATGGCGGCGTTGTCGGTGGTGTATTTTCTTTGCGGGATGAATGCGCGCAAGCCGCGAGAGGCGCAGAATTGCGCCACGGCATCGCGCACTCCGGAGTTGGCGCTCACGCCGCCACCGATGGCCACTTGCGTGGCGCCGGTTTGGTCGACGGCTTTGGCGAGTTTGTCAAGCAGGATTTCGATGATGGTGCGCTGGAGCGAGGCCGCCAAGTCGGCGCGATGTTTGTCGATGAAGTCCGGGTCGGCGTGCACGCCGTCGCGCACGGTGTAGAGGAAGCTGGTTTTCAGGCCGCTGAAACTGTAGTCCAACCCGGGGATGTGGGGCTTGGCAAAGCGGAAGGCCTGCGGGTTGCCTTCGGCGGCAAGACGGTCGATGTGGGGGCCGCCGGGGTAGGGCAGTCCCATCACTTTGGCACACTTGTCGAAGGCTTCGCCTGCGGCGTCGTCGATGGTGCGGCCCAGCATCTCCATGTCGTAGGGGCTCTTCACCCAAATCAGTTGCGAATTGCCGCCGGAGATGAGCAGGCAGAGGTAGGGGAACTCGGGCACCACGTCGTCGGGGTGCTCCTTGACGAAGTGGCTCAACACGTGGCCGTGCAGATGGTTCACGTCGATGATGGGTATTTGCAATCCCAGGGCCAAGCCTTTGGCAAACGACGTGCCCACAAGCAGCGAGCCCAGCAGGCCCGGGCCGCGAGTGAAGGCTATGGCCGAGAGTTCGCTCTTGTCCACTCCGGCGCGCGAGAGGGCCGCGTTGACCACCGGCACGATGTTTTGTTGATGGGCGCGTGAGGCCAGTTCGGGCACCACGCCGCCATATTCTTCATGCACGCTCTGCGAGGCGATGACGTTGCTCAGCAGCAGTCCGTCGGCAATCACGGCTGCCGAGGTGTCGTCGCAGCTCGACTCAATGCCGAGAATCACGGCTTTGCGCTTCGTTTCTTCTGCAGCCATGGCTCAGAATTTATAGCCTATGCCGGCTTTGATGTAGCCGGAGCCGAAGTCGCTCACGGCGTTATATTTTCCTTCAATGAATAGCTTCAGCGACGAGCCTATGGGCGACCATTCGGCGCCGCCACCGGCATTGAACCCGATGCGGTCGAAGTTTTCGTGGATTCCTCCGGCGGAGATGTTCCAGCGAGCCACGCTCACGCCCACCAACGGATAGAGTTTCACGCCGGCGCCCACGGCCCACGGGCTGTGGAAGTCGAGGTCAAACTGCAGGGCGTCGCAGCCGTTGTGGCGAAATTGGTAGTTAAACGATGGGGCCACGCTCAGGTGGGGGATGATGTCCATCTGGAAGAAGATTCCGGCCACGGGGGCTTCGGCGCGGGTGGCGTAGCCAACGCTCACGCCCACCACCTTCTCGGCGTGGAGGCTGCTGCCCATGGCTGCGGCCAACAGTGTTGCGGCAAGTAGGATTCGTTTCAGCATATTGTCATTATTTTTCGCAAATTTACGGCATTTTTTTTGCTTATCAAAATAAATTTTTTGCGGGCGTGGTGAACTTTTGGGACGGGGCGGTCGTTATGGCGATGTGACAACTCTTTATCCATATTTAACCTCACTATGTTTAGCACCATCACCACCCCCGCTCCGGCCGACACGGCCACCGAGGCGGCCCGCCTGAAAGGCACCGCCACCGAACGCAACATCGTGGCCGCCTTCCTCTCAGAATCGGCCGCCTACACGCGCTATTCCTTCTATGCCAAACAGGCCGCCGCCGACCTGTTTTTTCCCGTGGAACTCGCCTTCACGCTCACGGCCGAAAACGAGATGCACCACGCCAAGACCTTCTTCAAACTCCTTGGCGGCGGCATGGTGAAACTCACCACTCAAGTCGACGCCGGAGTCATCGCCTCCACCGCGCGCAATCTGGCCATAGCTTCGCGCGAGGAGCGCACCGAAGGCGTCGACACCTATCTGGCCGCCGCACGTCAGGCCGAAATCGACGGCTTCCTCGACATCGCCTCGCGTTTTCGCGCCATGGCCGCCATCGAAGCACGCCATCAGCAGCGCTACGACGCATTGCTGGTTCACGTGAAACACGGCACAATGTGGATTCGCCCCAACCCCATCACCTGGCACTGCGCCGTGTGCGGCTACGAATCCTTTGGCACGGAGCCGCCCTCATCCTGCCCCGCCTGCTCGCATCCTCATCAGCATTTCCTCCCCATGGATATCCCGTGGGTGTGATGAAATCCCACACTCCTTAAGACCCGTATAAATAAACAACGTGCCGCACGAATCACTTCGGACGGCGCGCTGTTGGTGTTAAATACACCATTTCACACTTCTTATTATTACTAATATTTCATCAAAATATACATTCTAAGAGAGTATATCACATTATGCTTATGATCTCATCACGCACGAATCTCAGAGCCACTACACCAATGCGTTGCCGCAGATCCGCTTGTGAGCGTGATGCTCAAATCGCAGTAAAATTAATACGTTCTACAAAAATCTTCCAGTCACAACATTTTTTTTACTATGCTATTCATGTGTAAGACTGAGTTGAAGTACGGGCAAAGATAATGCAGAAACGGTGGAATTGCAAATAGTTGTAACAACATTGTCTATTCTATGTTTTTGTTAAAACACGTAAAACGCTGAAAAGTAAATGTTTAACTGTTGCCGAATTTCCTACACTTTAATGTTACAACATGCCAAAAATTGTAACATGACGCCGCCCTGTTGGGGTAGGCACAAAAAAAATTGACTGTCTCACGACAATCAATCCTTAGTTAACCTTAAATCTAATACCATGAAAAACACAGTGCAAAGGTACGCCTTTTTGGCTAATGCACCAAATTTTTCATGAAGAAAAGTAGTTGAATTAACAATATTTAATAAAGTGTTTATTTTCTGACGGCTTGCACGGGGGTGGCGTTCATCTCGGTGATCCCCTTCAGCAGGCGGTCGGCGGCCTCGGCAGGCGCCGTGACGGTGAGTTCGGGGATGTTGTAGGTGCGAGTGAAGTCATCGTAGAAGTCGGCCGACTTTTGTGGCACGGGCAGTGGACGCGAGGCGCGGCCGGTCTGCGGGTCGAAGGCGGCTATGAAGGGGCGGGCCCAGAGGCCGTCCATGCGCTTGGAGGAGAACACAAACCAGCGGCCGTTGCTGCTCCAGCTGTGATAGCTTTCGATGTTGTCGGAGTTGACCTCGGAGAGTTCGCGCCATGAGCCGGTGGTGAGGTCCATGATGCAGAGTTGCGCTTCGGGGTGCCAGATGCTGAAGTTGCCGTAGTTGGAGCGGGTGAACATGAGCCAGCGGCCGTCGGGGCTCACGCGTGGGAACGACACGGAGTGTCCGTCGGAGGTGGCATCGTAGACGCATTGCAGGTTGGCGAATTCGCCGGTTTGCGGGTTGAAGTCGATGCAATAGAGGTCGTAGCGCAGCGAGTCGATGGCCAGCGAGTCGCTGAAGGCGTTGCCGCGGCAGAAGTAGAGGCGGCGGCAGTCGGGCGTCCATGTGGGGAATGTCTCCATGTGTTCGGGGCCGGCCACCAGCGGCGAGGTGTATGCGCGGTGGCTCTCCACGTCGTAGACCATCAGGTCGGCGCCGCGGTCCACCACCTCAATCGGTTTGGTGCCCGAGGCGTGAAACACCTGCATCACATCGTTGGCCGAGAAGGCTATGAAGCGTCCGTTGGGGGCGTAGGCGGGGTAGGTGGCGCCGTGGGCCATGCCGGTGAAGCGTGCGTTGATTTTCTCGGTGGCGCCGCCATGGTCGATGAGAGTGCCGCCTTGGGCGCCGCGCACGTGCACCATCATTCCGCGGTCGGGGCGGTTGGCGCTGTAGTTGTGGCAGTTGACGCACTGGGTTGAGAAGTCTTTGTTTTCCAGAATGGGCGTTTGCTCATAGGATGTGAGGTCGCGCTGATAGATGCCCATTTCGGCCCATAGCTCGTAGCCGGGATAGATCAGGCGATAGGAGAGATAGCGGTCGATGGAGTCGCGGCTCACGGGGCACACCACGTCGGGGCTCTGCTCGCGGCGGCCGTTGCGCATCAGAGTGAAGCGCATGTAGATGGAGTCGCCCTTGGCCTCGGCCATCAGTGCGTGCCATTGCTTCATGGGGATGCGCACCTCGGAGTCGCGGCTCACGATGACGATTTGCGGGTCATGGCCGCAGCGGCCTATTTCCGTCTGATATTCCGTGACGGTGGAGTCGCCCTGGATGCGAAATGTTGGGGCGGCAATGTTTGGAGGGAAGGTCACTCCGGCATAGTCGGGGTGGAGCTCCGGGGTGGTCTCCACCATCACGTCGGCGCGATGGGCCGACGAGCCGCAGGCGGCGAGCAGCATCAGCGCCGGCAGCATCAATATTTTGGCAAATGATTTCTTGTTCATTTCTCTGGGGGGGGGTGTTATACGTTAACCTGGGCGCCGTCGGGGTTGATATGGCGCACGTAGTACCAATATGTGCGGCGCATTTCCGGGGTGAATTGCGCGGCTTGACCGCGATTTTCCTGCATCATATAGTCGCGGAAACTCTGTTCCACTTCGGGCGCAATCACGTAGCCCATTCGGTCGATGGCTTCGGCTCCGGCATAGACGCGCCACATGCACAGGGCCTCCTGAAACAGACGCGGAAGCTGTTGCCCCGGTTGCGGCGGGCAGACAATCGGCAGATTGTGGATGAAGGCGCCGAGGTTGTTGGCCAGCAGCAGTCCGGTCATCAGATATTGTTGGGCAATGGGGTTTTCGGGGTCGTAGGTGAGCACGTATTTGGCTTCGGCCACCACGTTTTTCACGTTGGTCCAGCGGGCGGGAGTTTGCGGAGCATTGCGCAGCGGCGTGCGGAGCCCTTCCACGGTGTCGGCGGCCAATTGGGCACGCAGGCGGCGAGCTTCGCCGCGATAGAAGAGCGACTTCTCCAACTTGCCGATAAACTTCTCGGCCACGGCCGGACGCTGCATGGCAATGTTGTAGCGAGCCATCTGGCGCAGCAGCGGAGCGGTTTCGCCCCAGCCCACGAAGGCCTCAAAGAGCCAGCGTTGCGCCTCGTTGATTTGGCCCAAGTGCTCAAACACGTAGTGGCCATATTCGGCTTGGTTTTTGTCGCCGTTCCAGGGGAAGAACAGGGCATTCACGCCAAAGGTTTGCGGTTGGTCGAGGATGTGGTCATACATCTGATTGGTCTGCGCCAGGGCTATGGCGCGGAAATAGCTCATCAGATGGTTGGCGCGCGAGAGCTTGCCCCATTGGTCGCAGAGCTCCAGAGTGCGTTGCCAGTCGTGGACCTTCACGGCCTGTTCGGTGAGAATCATCATCCCTTCGGACTGAATCACCTTTTGGCGGTCTTCGCGGGTGAGGTGGCGCACCGTGCCGTCGCGGAGCACCTGAGTGCCGTGGGTGATCCACACCTGATAGGACGCAATGGAGAAAATCAGAGGCATCACGGCGGCCACAATCAGCGGCCATTTGCCAGCCTTTTGCGGCTTGGCCTCATGGTGAGGCTGCTCCTCGTCGGCCTCCGGATCGGCAGCTGCGGCTTGCGCTTTTCGGCGCCACGGAAGCCATCGGCCCAGGGCTGCGGAGAGCACCCACACCACCAGCGAGATGCACCACCAGCGCATCACCGACGTTGGAAAGATGTCAACGTTGACAGTTTGGAAAAAGAGAATCACGGGGGCCAGGGCCGTCAAGTGCAACGCGTCGCGGTGGCCGGTGAGCAGGTGCCACGAGCGATGGAGCATCCAATAGATGCTCAGCAACACCAGAGTCCAGACGGCGGCGCCGAGCCACGTGTAGCGGCCGAATTGCGCCACAAACTCCGTCAGCGGATAGAGCCACGTGTTGCGATAGTGAGCCATGTGCGCCACGTAGTCCCAGGTGTAGAGAAACAGGTGGTGCTGCTCAAGGAAATAGATTATATGTGGAAATTCCACGATGTAGGCAGTCATTGCCACTGCCGCAAGCACTGTGCTTGCAATAAGTGTAGGTGGTATTCTTTTCATCACACGAGTGTTGAATTTGCGTAGCGCTGTTGGTTTTTTCTGAATGGTCAGTGCAAAGTTACACCTTTTCTTCAGAAAAACCAAAAACACGAAGCGCCACCGGCCGCGAGGCCGATGGCGCGATAGTTCGCTGAATTGGACTAATTGGTCTAATTAGACTAATTGGACTAATAACTGAAAACTAAAAAACTAAAAACTAAAAGACTTTCAATTTTCAATTATCAATTTTCAATTACTAAGCCGTTTGCTGCCCCGGGAGACCACGAGTTGGCCTTGGCGCGGGTTGGCCACGCGGCGGCCTTGCAGGTCGTAGGTCTCGGTGGCGGCAGCGGGAGCCTCTGTGGCGCTCACTGCGGAGATGGCGCTGGAGGAGTGCTCCTGGCCGTCGAACACGTAGACAGTCGAGCCGGGCATCTTCACGGTGATGGTGGTGTCGATGTCGATGGGTTCGGTGGTGGAGAAGCCGTAGAGGGTAATCTGGTCGCTATAGGCCTTGCTCCAGTCGTAGGAGCCGGTGATATAGTCGGGGATTTCGAGGGCTTCGCGCAGGGTGAAGGTGTATTCCTGAGCCGAGGCTTTGGGGTTGCGCAGCGTCAGAGTGGCCTTGGAGCCGTTCCACGCAGCCCAGCCATAGATGTTGGCGTTGGAGCCGTCCCAGGGGTTGCCGCCCACCCAGTGGACGTCGGGGAGCACGTCGGCATTTTTCTCTTGCCATGCGATGCAGTCGGCGATGTCGCCCCAGAGGGCGCCGTCGTTGATGGAGTTGAGCAGCGAGTAGTCGGTGTAGAGCTCAACCATGCCGGAGCCGCAGGAGTAGGCGCAGCGCAGTTCGCGGCGCACACCGGCGTAGGTCATGTCGGTGGATACGCTGCCAAACTTGGTGAGGATCACGCCGTGGGTCATCAGAGTGTTGATGGGGCAGAGCGGTGAGTTTTGCACGAAGTTTTGGTAGACGAGGCGGTCGCGATAGGTGATCCACTTTTCGCGGTCGGTGCCTTGGTCGCCGATGGTGCCCCAGTCGTTTTCCTGGCGCCAAACGGCGTCGGAAATCTGGAACCAGAAGGGCGAGGCCCATGTGCCCACGGTGGTGTTCAGGAAGATGTCGGGCTTGAGTTCGCGCACGGCGCGTTCCAGCGAGATGATGCCTTCGGCGTTCTCCTCGCCGGTGGTGCCGGAGTCGGGGCCTACCGACGACCATTGCGTGCTGATGCCGTCAAACTTGAAGAAGCGGAAGTCGTAGTCGTTGATCATGTTTGAGCAGGCCGTGAGAAACACGTTGTAGTAGTCGGGGTTGCTCAGCTGCATGCCGCCCTTGTCGGTCCAGTAGCTGCGACGCAGCGAGCCGGAGGTGCCGTAGCCGCCCACCGGGCCGAGCCATGCGCCCATGCCGGAGCCCATTTTGCGACCCAGTTCGTCGAGTTCTTTGAAGCCGTTGGGGAAGTTGGGGTTGAAGGTCCACGTGCCGTAGCTGTCCCAACCGTCGTCCCACACGAAGGCTTTGATTGAGGTCTGATATTTGTTGAAGAGGTTGGTTTGCCACTGCTGCATCACGTCGAGACACGACGAGGTGGTCATGTGAGTGGCATAGTCGGCGTCGTTGTTGCGGTCGATGTTGAGTTCATACCATGAATTGTAGATGGTGAACGGACGCCAGGGCACTGCGCGCTCTCTTTCGCTGTAGGCCAGGAACGAGCGGCGGGCTTGTCCGGGGGCGATGAGGCCCACAACCGACGACACTGTCCAGGTCGAGCCGGCCGACAGGGTGGTGCCGCGGCTCCAGACGCCCTGCAGGGTGCGTTGGCCGGAGGTGGCGTTGAAGCTCACGGTGATGTTGCCGTTGGCGTCGAGGTTTCCGCCGTGGGCAAAGTAGCGCATGGTGTAGGTGCCGGCTTCGGTCACGGTGAGAGTGTAGGTGCAGTCGGTGGCATATCCGGCAGCGGTTGTGCCGAAGTGGTAGTCGGAGGCCACCACGTTGCCATCGGCGTCAATCAGGTCCACGCCGTAGGGACAGAAAGCGTAAGAGCCGTCGGAGGCGGCGAAGGCCACTGTGAGCTCGCCGGCGTCGGTGATCGACACTTTCTGGGTGATGCCCTTCACGGTTTCGGCCCACTTGAAGCCGTCGATCACTGTGGGATAGTTTGCGGCGGTTTTGTCAACGAGTGTCCACTGCGACGGAGTCCACGCCGAGGTGATTTCGCTGCCGGCACTCAGAGTCAGAGGCGACGACACGGCCTTGCTGTAGGCAATGTTGCCGCTCGATGTGATGGTTTCGGTGGCCGTTTCAGCGAAATAGCGCACGCGATAGGCTCCGGCGGCGGGGATGTTCAGAGTGTAGACGTTGTTCGACATTGCGTTGCCGGTGTAGCCGGTGTGATAGTCGGAAGCAACGACTTGGCCGGTGGCGGTGTTGACCACGTCGACGCCCACCAGGTTCATGCGGTGGGTGCCCGAGGCGTAGGTGAATGTCACCGTGGTTTCGCCGGCCTCCTCAAAGGTGAGCAAACCTTGTGTGGCCACCACCTGGTCGGCGGTGAAGCCCAGAGCGAGGATGGCTGCGGGGGTGTCGGCGCCAAGTTGGATGTTCCACGATTCGGGAGTCCAAGCGTTGTAGGTGAAGTCGGAGCTATCCAACGCTTCGCCGGCATAGCCCAGCGACACGATGCCCATAGGCGTTTCCAGTCCGGCAAAAATCTTGTCGTTGGCCAGAACGGCGCCGCGGGTGTTGCCCACCACGGCGGGCTGCTCCTCGCTGAAAGTGCTGTCGTAGTTGTAGA
>CAZJWM010000042.1:0-16729 GCA_964549975.1 uncultured Bacteroides sp.
ATTTTTTTGTCGGAAGAGTTTGGATTGTTAATTTTTTTTGCTAACTTTGTGACGGCTAACAAACCAAAATCGAGTTAATTATACACCTAAATTATCCTCTCTTAAACCCTACCGAATGATTTCATCTATCACTAAAACACTGTTGTCAGTGGCTATTCTGGCGGCAGCAGGAGTGGCTTCGGCAGCGAATGAAGGCGACGTTGTTATTAACGTGAGCGCCTCAACCGGCAGCCTCAGCTCCTACAACGGCAACACCAGCTGGCTGAGCCAGTGGACCAGCACAGCGCAAACGCCGGGTATCACCATCACGGCTTACGCCCTCGACCTCGTGGCCGCCAACAACTTCGGCGCCACCGCCACATCCTCAACAGGCAACCTTGTCTACTACATCGGATCAACCCCCTCTACCGGCAACAAGCAGAGCTTCCTCTACGTGGCCCCCACTGCCGGTTACTATGTCAGCGCACTGGAATTTAACGCCAAGCTCTACGACTCAGCCACCACGGTTTCCGTGGCCCTGAAAGACAACACCACCACCGCCCTGAATTCGTCAATCTCGTCGTTCTCCGCCACCTATGCGCAAGGCGACAGCGTGAAGATCAACTTCTCCGGCTCGAATGAGGGCGCCGAACTCTCCGACTTCAAAGTCACCCTCACCCCCATCCCCGCAGCCAATGCGGAAATCATCCCCACCACCATCACCGACAACGCCTTTGCTTGGAACACGGCATGGTATCACATCGCCATGACCGACAAGCAATATCTCTGGCACTACAACTCCGCCTCGAGCACGCTGGCACTTGACGCCACCGACGAGAGCTTCGAAGATGAGTATCTCTGGTGTTTCGTGGGCGACAACACCTCCGGCTACGTCATCTACAACAAAGCCGCAGGCACCTCAAAAGCATTCAACGTGAGCGGCAGCAGCGCCACCATCGGCGCCACCGGCACCAAGATCTTCCTGAGCGAAGTCTCCGGCGTCAGCTCCCTCGACGAAGTTTCCAACAAATATTTCGCCTCCACCACCGCAGGCGGCAGCTCCAAACTCGGCGCATCCAATGGCATCGTGGGCGTGACCACCGGTTCCTCGGCCAACGAAGCGCTGATCATCAACTGGGCTCAGCAGACCTTCCAAATCGCCCCCTCCACCGGCACGTTCACCCGCACCGACGGCAACACCTCATCAAGCTGGAAAAACTACTGGGCCAGCAACGACCTGAGCGGTTTCGCCCTTAGCACCACCTACAACAACTGGGCACTGACCTCCGACAGCAACAACTGGCGCATGGCCGTGGGCCAAGCCACCGGTCCCTGGACCTTCACCCTCCCCGAAGGCTACATGCTCTATGGCTACTCGCTCAACGCCAAACTCGAAACCTCCGGCAACACCATCAACTTCAGCGGCAACGGCGTGAGCCTCGACCTCACCACCGACGTGCAGAAGTTTGAAGTGACCGGCATCAACAACCTCGCCGGCTACAGCTTCAACATCACCGGCGGCGGCAACTACATCTCCGAAGTGACCGACTTCTACGCCACGCTGCGTCGCGGCACCATTGACCGCGGCAACGCCATCGACGTCTTCCTGGCCAACTCCACCCTCGGCTCCGCAACCTATCGCATCCCCGCAATCACCACAGTGGAAAACGGCACAAACTGCGGCCGCATCATAGCCGTTAACGACTATCGCGTGACCGGCACCTCTGACATCGGCTCCGGCCGCCGCATCGACCTCTATATCGCCACCAGCGACGACAACGGCAAAACCTGGACCACCCCCACATGGGCCAAAAACGCTGCCGGCAATAGCGTCACCCAGGGCGAAGGCTCCACAGAGGGCGAATCCAACTCCAACAGCCACTGGAAATGCGCCTTCGGCGACGCTTGCATCGTGAGCGACCGCGAGAGCGGCAAGGTGTTGATGATGGCCGTGGGCGGTCCCGTGGGCTTCTTCAGCAGCACCCGCACCAACCCCAACCAGCTCGTGCGCTGGTATAGCTCCGACGGCGGCACCACCTGGACCGACGCCGAGTGCATCACCGAAGAATTCCTCAAAATCTTCGACAACAACTGCCCCTGGGGCTCCATCAAAGGCCAATTCATCGGCTCCGGCCGCATGATGCAGAGCCGCTACATCAAAAAGGGCGACTACTATCGCCTGTATGCCGTCAGCTCCGTGCTCTACGACAGCAGCTCCACGGCCAACTACGTGATGTATTCCGACGACTTCGGCGGCACATGGCACATTCTGGGCGACGCACAGAATCCTCCGGTGCTCAGCGCTGCCGACGAACCCAAAGCTGAAGAGCTCCCCGACGGCTCCGTGCTGCTGGCTGCGCGCGGCCGCAACGGCAACCGCAACTTCAACATCTTCCGCTACACCGACCTCGACGCCACCGAAGGCACTTGGGACGACGTGGTCAACACCAACTGCGGCCAAGGCTCAATCAACGCTTGCAACGGCGAAATCATGATTCTCCCCGTGGTCAACAACGAAACCTCGCAGAAGACCTATCTCGCCCTGCAAACATTCCCCTACGGCGGCTCTCGCAGCAACGTGAGCATCATCTACAAATCGCTCAACGGCTACGACGACATCGCATCGCCCTCCAACTTCACCACATGGGAAGGCCGCTATCAAGTGTCGTCGATGGGCAGCGCCTACAGCACCCTCTGCTGGCAGAAAGACAACACCCTGGGCATGATCTACGAAGAAGAGACCTACGGCAAAAGCTACAACGGCGTCTACGTGAACCTCTCTCTCGAGACCATCACCGGCAATAAATACTCCTACAGCGAAGACACCGACGGCTCCGTTCGCCAAGCCATCACCAAAGATGTGATTGCTCGCCGCTTGGCCACAGAAGTCTCCTCCGAAGCCGGCAAATACGTTGGGCAACCCTCCGGCGTGGGCAACCCCGCCGCCACCGCCGCAGCCGAGGCCTACAACTCCAACCCCACCTACGAAAACTACGTAGCCTTCAACAAAGCCATCGTCGACGGCAGCGGCATCTCCACCATCCAGCTGCAGCAAAACGGCATCTACCGCATCATCTCCGGTCACGACGGCCTCTACTCCGACTTCACCAACGAGAAATATCTCGCTGCCGACAACTCCACCATCGCGCTGAAGACCACCGAAGACGCCTCCGATGACGCCACCGAATGGCTCATCTACAGCCGCGAAGACTCCGACGGCAAGTGCGTGCTCTACAACCCCTCCACCAAACTCTACGTGGGTGTGACCCCCGCCATCTACACCGCCGTGTCGCTGAGCGAAACCCCCACCACCGCCGGTCTCTACACCATCGAATCGGCCATCTCGGGTCACAGCACATTCACCTGCTCCGCCCCCACTGCCTCCGACTATCCCTCGCTCCACATGAACAGCGGCGGCTCCATCGTCACCTGGCAGACCTCATCCACCGCATCGCAATGGTATATGCTCTACCTGCGCGACGGCTCCGACCTCAACCCCGAAGGCATCCGCTCGTCGATTGTCGACGTCGACACTCAGGCAGATCCCGCACAAGTGACCTACTTCGACATGATGGGTCGCCGCGTCAGCGCCCCCGTGAGCGGTCGCATCTACATCACTTCGCAAGGCAACAAAGTGCGATTCTAAGCACTTCGATACGCTAATCAAACCCTTTTTTCATTACGCGATGGGAGGGAGCTTGGCCCACAAGCTCTCTCCCTTTGTTTTGCGCCGACGGCAAACAAAATGAGCCCTCCGAGCGTTATAGCGACAAACACACAAACTTCCATCTCACTATGAAACTCACACACCACCTGCTCGCCGCGCTGCTCGCCGCCATCGGCTGCGTCGGCTGCTCGCCCTACACCCTGGTCAACTCCGAAGTCTACAACAACGCCAATCTGGCCGACTACCACACCTTCCGCATCGTGCAACCGCGCACCTCCGCCGACCTGCCCAACGGAATGGAGATGGTGACCTACTACAACATCGCCGCCGCCATTCGCCAGCAACTCACCGACCGCGGCTACCTGGAGTCGGACACCTCGTCGGTGTTGGTGAACTTCGGCGTCACAGTCCACCGCGAAGTCTCCACCGAACCCGCCTACATGGCCTACGGCACGCCGCCGCTGCCACCCACCTTCGCCCCCGGCCCGGCGCCCCTCGGCCCAATGTTCATCTACCCCAGGCCATATTATTGGAACCCCAACGCGCAAGTGGTGACCGGCATCTACCACGAAGGCGTCCTCACGGTCGACATCGTGGACATCCGCAGTCACCTGGCCCTATTCTCCGCCTCGGTGAGCACCGTGATCGACGGCAACCAAGGCCGCTATCGCAACCTCCAAGGCATAGCCCAAGCCGTGGAAACCCTCTTCAGCCGCTTCCCCGTGAAACCGCTCACCACGGCCGCTTCATAAAAATCCTTAATCTTTTGGCCGAAAGGCGGAAAATGGTTAACTTTGTTACAAACTTATGACAAGTGATGCGCATGGGACTGCGCGCCCATACCTAACTGTTATTCCGCTAAAACAAGCCAATTAGAAATGAAAAAGTTATTCCTCGCCGTGGCCATGATGGCCGCCGGCATCACAGCATCCGCAGAGATGCTCAACGCAGTGTTCACCGTGGAATCGACCACAGAGAGCACCGACAACGCATTCAAACTCAAGACCTTGCGCTACGCCAAAGGCGTTGACAAAGTGTTTCCCATCGTCGACGAACAGAAGGTGGTGGTGAAATACGACGACCGCAAAACCGACATCGAAAAAATCGTCAAAGCCTTCGACAAAATCGGCTACAAAGCCACCTTCGTCGAATCCACCGTCTCCGAGCGCCAAAACTAACCCACAGCCCGTTTAGGCACGATTTTTTAGCGGATTCTTTGCAGATTGCAAAAAATCCGCTAACTTTGTCAGTATCATGAGTGAACGAATGGAATGGTCGCGACTGATTTGCGACAAACGTTTTGGCCTTGAGCACTACCATAAGCGCTCCGAAGAGATGCGCTCCGACTTTCAGCGCGACTACGACCGACTGGTTTTCTCGTCGCCCTTCCGCCGACTGCAAAACAAGACGCAAGTGTTCCCACTGCCGGGCAGCATCTTTGTGCACAACCGCCTGACCCACAGCGTGGAGGTGGCCTGCGTGGGCCGCTCCATAGCTCGCGACGTGGTGGCCGCGCTGCGCCGTCGCCACGCCTCGGAGCCATGGGTTGACAAACTGCTCGACGCCCCCGACATCGTGGCCGCCGCCTGCCTGGCCCACGATCTCGGCAATCCCCCATTCGGCCACTCCGGCGAACGCGCCATAGCCACCTTCTTCTCCGAAGGCCCCGGCGCCGAGTTGCGCAGCCGCTTCACCGCCGAGCAATGGAGCGATCTGGTGAACTTTGAAGGCAACGCCAACGCGTTTCGTCAGCTCACCCACCAATTCAAAGGCCGACGCAAAGGCGGTTTTGCGATGACCTACTCCACTCTGGCCTCCATAGTGAAATACCCCTACGAATCGGCCATGAGCGTCAAAGCCAACAAATTCGGATTTTTCTGCACCGAGCGCGAATCGTTTCGACGCGTGGCCAACGAACTCGGACTGATAGCCGCGCCCGGCCCCGGCGGCGAGCAGCGCTACTGCCGCCACCCGCTGGTCTACATAGTGGAGGCCGCCGACGACATCTGCTATGAGGTGATGGACCTCGAAGATGCCCACAAACTCAAAATCATGGGCCACGACCAAGTGATCGACCTAATGTTAGGCTACTTCGACGAGGCCGTGCAGGAGCATTGCCGCGAGGTGATGGCCGGCATCAGCGACCCCAACGAACAGGTGGGCTATATGCGCTCATGCGTGATTGGCACACTGGTGGAACATTGCGCGCAAGCCTTCGTGGACCACGAAGACGCCATCCTCAGCGGCGAGTCGGTGGGCCCGCTGGTCAACATCATCAGTGAACGCCCGCGCAAAGCCTATGCCGAATGTGAGCGCGTGTCGTGGGACAAAATCTACAAGGCCCCCGACGTGGTAGACATCGAACTGGCCGGTAACCGCATCATCACCTTCCTGCTGCAAAAACTCGTCCACGCCGTCTGCCATCCGCAACTCAACTACTCGTCGCTGCTGCTGAGCCGCGTGCCCGCGCAATTCGACGTCTACTCACCGGACCTCTTCACCGCCGTGCAAGCCGTGCTCGACCACCTCTCGAGCATGACCGACGTCTACGCCCTCGACCTCTATCGCAAACTCAACGGCATGTCGCTCCCCGCTGTATAAGGCTCATGAGACATACTTTGGAATCCATTGGCCTGCGCGTTGACCACTTCAACCGCCTGCTCTTCGACGGCAAGCTACCCAAATTTCCCATCAAGGCCACCATAAGTCAGCGAATGATGGCCTACTGCAAAATAGTGAGACGACCCGATGCGTTCAACGAACTACAGAGCAAAATCACACTACACTTCAACTTGGGCTACGAACTGCCCGAAGAAGACTGGGACGACATCGTGGCCCATGAACTGATTCACGCCTACATCTTCCACAATCAGATACCCGACACGAGTGCACACGGCAAAGTGTTTCGCGCCGAAATGGAGCGCATCAACCGCGACTTTGGGATGCACATCACCATACGCTACAGAGTGAACCTCGGGCGCTTGGCAAAATCCGTGACCACGAGCAAGCCCCGCGAACGCATCGTCATCACCGCCCGACTCAAAGAGGACGAGGAGATCATGGTGTGCAAACTGCTAACCACACGCGCCATCAACCTCGTGCCCTTCTTCTACAAGCGCATGATGCGCGACCCGC
Source organism: uncultured Bacteroides sp. (assembly GCA_964549975.1). Taxonomy (GTDB): domain Bacteria; phylum Bacteroidota; class Bacteroidia; order Bacteroidales; family Muribaculaceae; genus UBA3263. Next base: position 6,782 of record CAZJWM010000042.1, read on the forward strand.
GATTCTACGACGTGGAGCTCTATCGCTGCCGAAATGCCGCGCTCAGCACCCTGCCCTGCAAAAGAGCCAAAGAATCCTACTACGTTGCCCCCGTGGCCAAACTGCGCCAACTCCTCCCCTCCACCCCCATCTCCCTCGACGACCTCCTCGACTAAAAACGTGAGAGGGAAGATGGAAGAGGGAAGAGGCGCAGCCATCGTTGCACTTAGCTATCGTAACAAATCAAACTCCATATGTAGGGTGATCAGGACATTTATCACCCTAAATTTTGCATACACGATGTTAAATTGATTAATTATTATTAATTTTTAGATAAATCCAAAGAAAAGTGGTTAAATTTACGGCGAAATACTACATGTGCTTTTCAGGCCAATCTAATATTTCAAACACAACTATTCTTAATTTCTAACCCTTTAACCAACAAACCAACATGAGAACCTCAAAACTCATTATCGCTCTTGCTACGGTGTTTAGCCTCGCTGCTCTGACCTCTTGCGGCAGCTTCAACGGCGCAACCAAGAAGGCCACGGCCACCACACTCAGTGTGTCGCCCTCCATCACCACTCAAACCGCTGCCGACCTCGACGTGGCTCCCGCACGTGTTTCCTACACACTGCAAGTCACCGACGAAATCCGCAATGGCGGCACCGAAAACATCATCAAGGTGGCTCAATCCGAACTGCTCGAAAAGAACGGCAATGCCGACGTTCTGGTTGAACGCCAATACACCACCCAGAGCAACAAGAAAGGCGAGATCACGCAGATCACCATCTCCGGCCGTCCCGCCAAGTATATCAACTTCCGCACTATCAAGTAAGTAACCTCACTCCCTCAAACCTCAACTCCCCGCGGCCACATCGCCTCGGGGAATTTTTGTATATATTTTATATTATTTTATATATGTTTAACAGTCGGGGGGGGTAAATTGCGCGTTTTTGCGTATCTTTGTGGCATTAATTGGTAGAAAATTGAAATTGACCATCGCTGTGAAGGCGCACACCGCCTGCATCGGCCCAAATCGTTAATCAACACGGGCAAGCTCAAAAGAAATGTTATCAAAAGTGGAGGACAGGCTCAGTCGCTATGTGTGAAGCGCTGCAAAGAGGGTCTGCCACTTCGCACTTCCGGTTTGGCCAATGCAAGCCTTTGGCGGGAGACAAGCCCATTAGCCCGCCTCTACACAAAAGAAGATGAGCTGCCCGCCCGGCGGCTCATCATTCTTTTGTGGGTAGCCCCGACAATAATCATTGAGGCGACGAATGCGCCGGGAGGCGCATATTAAGTGTTAACCGGGGACACGGGAGCGCAAGCTCACGTGTCCCCGGTGGGAAAGCTATAACAATGTCTGCCGAGAGGTAGACATTTTGGTGAAACATATTGAGAGCTTGAGAGACACCATAATGTGTACCTATCGGCACACATTTTTTCCTCTCTTCTTCCGGGCACACGGTCGCCTTTGGCTCCCTCTGTGCCCGGTTAACCGTGATATGCGCCTCTCGGCGCATTAATCGCTTTTCTTCCAGCGATTTGTGGGTAGCCCCGAGGGGAATCGAACCCCTATCTAAGGTTTAGGAAACCTCTATTCTATCCGTTGAACTACAGGGCCACGGGAACGTTGCGCCTTTCGCGCGCGAAAGTGTGGTACAAAGTTACACAATCTCGGCGACATAGGCAAAGCCTTTACTCCTTTTCGCCGAAAGAGAGGTCGCCGGCATCGCCCAAACCGGGCACAATGTAGGAGTTTTCGTTGATTTTGGAGTCGATGGCGCCCACCCAGAGAGTCGTGCGATCGGCCGGGAAGCGCGAGGCCACATAGTCGACGGCCTGCTGCGAGGCGATGACCGAGGCCACGTGGATGCGTGCGGGCATACCTTTGGTGAGCAGAGCGCGATAGCTCAGCTCCATTGAGGCGCCGGTGGCGAGCATCGGGTCGGCGATGATCACGGTTTTGCCTTCGAGCACGGGCGATGCAAGATATTCAATCATCACGTCGAATTCGTGGTGTTCCTTCACCTTGCGATAGGCCGACACGAAAGCGTTTTCCGCCTTGTCGAAGAAGTTGAGGAAGCCCTGATGGAAGGGCAAACCGGCGCGAAATATGGTGGCCAACACCACCTGCGAGGCGATGGTGCGCGAGGGAGCCACGCCCAGCGGCGTTGTCACGTCGATGGATTTGTAGTCTAAAGTCTTGGAGATGTCGTAGGCCATGATTTCGCCAATGCGTTCAAGGTTGCGACGGAAGCGCAGGCGGTCTGACTGCACGTCGACGCTGCGGAGCTCCAGCATGTATTGACTCACCAGGGAGTCTGTTTCGGCAAAGTTTATGATCTGCATAATCCGATTAGAACTTATATGTGGCACCCACCAAGGCATTCACGCCTTGCGAGAGGATGCGTTGGGTGATGTAATATTTGTGGTTGAGAATATTGTTGCAGTTGGCAAACACGCCCCATTGGTCGGTGATGTCGAAGTGCACACCGGCGTTGAGGTCGGAGATGCCGAGCAGGTCGTCGTCGTAAGGCCCGTAGGAGGGGATGAAGCGGTCGGTGCGGGCATGATAGTTGAGGATAATCTGCAGGCGACTGATGGGACGGATTGTGGCACCGATTTCGAAGTCGATTTTGGCATTGTCACGCCAGCGGCAATAGCTGCCTTCGTCGGTGAGCACCCACTGCAGAGCGGCGTTGAGGGTGAGATAGGTGCGATAGGCGTAGTCAATCTTAAGGCCCAGACGCGAGGCGGCGGGACTGTGCTGCGCGAGGTAGCCGAGTTCGGTGCCGCCCACGGGAGTCAACCAATCGTCGAAGAAGCTGCGGGCCACGAAAGCGGTGATGGAGCCGCCGCGCCAGGGGCCGAGCGTCAGGCCCACTTCGGCGTCGTAGACACGCGAGTAGGTGTAGTCGAGATTGGGGAGCAGGTAGGGCATTTCGGCATAGAGGTCGGCCAGCGAGTTGACCGTGGCGGAGCCGTTGAAGGAGCCATAGAGGGCGAAGTGGTCGCCGGGAGTCCATTGCAGGCGCAAATCTGGCGAGAGGAGGCCGGAGTAGCGCGTGAGGTGGCGGCCGCTGCCGGTGTAGAAGTCACCGCGGATGCCCACGCGGGCTTGGAAGCGGCGGCCGGTGTAGTCATAGCGCGGCTCCACAGTGAAGATGCCTTTCACGTTTGAGGCGCGGGCAGAGGCCACCTGCCAGCCGAGGTCGAGGCTCCAAGCCGACGGCGTGTTGTAGTGCCACGTCAGGCCGGCGTCGAAGGAGGCGCGGTGTTCGGTGAGCAGACCGGGCGCGGAACCGCTGAAGGCGGCCAGGCCGTAGGATGCGCCCACGTGATAGTCCACGGAGTTGATGCTCGAGGTCCACTGGAGGCCGAGGTTGAGCATGTGGGAGTTGACGGTGGTGTCAACGTTTTCCACAATGGGGTTGTTGAGATTTGAGAAGCGATAGGAGAGCGCTGCCTTGAGGGTGCTTGCCGCGTCGGGCGAATAGGCGGCGCCCACGCCCACGAGCAGATTGTTGCGATGGAGATGTTCGGGCGTGGCCAGCGAGCTGTCGTAGCTCGCACCGTTGAATTGCATCATGGCGCCCAGGGTGAGCGAGTCGGTGTCGATGAAGCGATAGCCGGCTGAGGCGTCGAGATTGTATAGCGGGAAGTAGCCCAACGTGGCATAGCCCTTATAGGGGCTCCGGGTTAGCGAGGAGGCGTAGCCCACAGGCTCGAGGGTCAACACTGTGGGCACAAACGGCGAAGGGTTGGCCGACGTGGCCGGCGAGAGTTTGCCGGTGGAGACCTGCGGCAGCTGCAACGAGGGGAGCAAGCGCAGACGTCCGGCGGCACGTTCTTCGGGCACGATGGTGTGGTTCACCGTGATTTCCGTGTCGAGGCTCTGAGCCGAGGCCGCAGCGGCCAGCGTCAGAGAGCATGCCAATATGGAGAATTTACGTGTCATAGCTTATTTCTTCAGACGTGAGTCAATCATTTGGAAGATGTCGGCTTCGGAGCCGGGATAGTTTTCGCGGAGCGAGCGGAGATATTCCTGCGCTTCGCTCTTGTTGCCTTGGGCGGTGAGGATGTCGCTCAGCAAGATGAATGAGCGGCCGAGCCAGTAGATGTGTGGCGGATTGGCGTCGATCAGGGCGTTGACGGTCTTGGCGGCCTGTTTGAGCTCGCCGGCGTTGTATTGCATTTCGCCCAGGGAGTAGGCAGCGCGAGTGCCGTAGAATTCGGCGGGTTTCTTGGCCATTTCGCTCCAGATGGAGGCGGCGCGAGTGGTTTGTCCGGTTTCGCAGAGGGCGTAGGCTTGAAGATAGCGCACCTCTGGGAGGTCGGAGTCTGAACCGGTGGTCGAGGAGGTGATGTCGTCGGCCACGGAGATCATCATCTGATATTTGCCGAGGTCGCGCGCGGAGCGGAGCACACCCATGCGGGCGGCGTGGGTCAGCGCGGGGGTGGAGGCGGTGGCGAGCAGTTGCTCATAGTCGTTGAGGGCCGACTGCGTGTTGCCCTCGGCGAGTTCGATGTCGGCACGCATGCGCAGCGCCTCGTCGGCACCGTCGGCATCGGGATATTTCGAGAGCAATTCGTTGGCCAAGGTCAGGCGCGACTTGTCGTCCTTTGCAGCTTTGGCGCGACGCAGCAGCGAAGCGGCGGCAATGGCCGAGCGCTCGGTGGCATCGAGTTGCGGAGCCGAGGGGTTGGCCTGGAGGAAGTCGTTGAGTTCTTCGATGCGGTCGTTGTCGCCATAGATGCGGGTGAGGTCTTGCACGGCAGCTGCGGCCTCGGCGCTTGAGGGATAGTAGGTGACCACCTGACGATAGTATTTTGTGGCCTCGTCGGTGCGGCCCATCGTGCGATTGAGGATGGCAATCTGCAGCAGGGCGTTGCGACCGTGGGAGGTGGAGCTATAGCTGTCGGCGAGTTGGCGATAGGTGGCTATGGCCTGTTCGTTTTTGCCGATAAGGCTCTGGGTGAGTGCTTTCTGATTGAGCGCGTCGGGGATGAGGGCCGACGAGGGGAACTGCGACATCATTTGGTCGAGTCCGGCAATCTTTTCGGTGTATTTGCGATTGTGGCCCTGCATCATGGCTTGCTGATAGAGGGGATAGTCGCCAGATGAGGGGTTGAGCGAATAGGCCGACTTATAGTTGCTGAGAGCCGATGCGAAGTCGTTCTCATAGTAATATGTGTCGGCAATGCGGTTGAGGGCGTCGGCGCGCACGGCCACGGGGAGCGCCTCGGTGGTGGAGGCGGTGGTGAAATAGGAGCGCGACGAGGCATACTGACGTTGGCCGAAGAGGGCGTAGCCCATGCTGTAGGTGGCCTGCGGACGGTTGGCGTCGGTGCGGGAGGCGGAGTTGAGGAAGGAGGCGTATTCGGTTTGGGCCTTGGCGTATTCGCCTTGGGCGTAGTAGGTGTCGCCGAGCCAAAGGGTGTTTTGGCGGGCAATGTCGGCGTTGCGGCTATCCAGGGCGCGCGATTGCAGGAGCATTTCGCGGGCGCCGGAGAGGTCGCCGGTGGTGTAGCGGCGAGTGCCGGTGACGAAGTAGATGCGTTGCATGGCCGAGAGCACGTTGTCGGTGCGTTTGGCGGCGGGCACGGCGTTGATGGCACGCAGGGCGCCGTCGTAGTCGTCGGCGGAGAGGTAGCCGTTGATAAGATATTCCTGCACGGTGGGTGCATAGCGGCTGTTGGGGTAGCGGCTGAGGAATTGCTCCAGGGTGGAGACGGAGCTGCCGAAGGGCACGCGACCGCCTTGGAGCGAGGCCACGGCATAGTTGTAGTAGGCCACTTCGGTGATATCGGCATCGAAGTCCATCTTCACGGCGCGGTCAAACGACATGATGGCCTGGTGGTTGTCGCCGTCGGAGAGGTAGCTGAGGCCGCGGAAGAGCAGAGCGCTCTGGCCCATGGCGTTGGTTTGGTCGCAGACGGGGGCAAGCATTTCGATGGCTTGGAGATAGTCGCCGGAGTTGTAGTCGTCGACACCGAGGATATAGCGTGTGCTCAGCGGGGCCACGTCGGCGTTTTCGTCGAAGTAGTTGCGGAGCATCACGAGGCCTTCGCTTTGGCGGTCGAGGGCAAAGAGCGACTCGCCGCAGAGGCGTTGAGCTTCAGCGGCATATTCGGGCTCGATGTCGGCGGCGCGCAGCAGCGGACGGGCCGTGGTGAGGGTGCGGGCATAGTCGGCGCGAGAGTAGTAGATTTGCGCCAGATAGTAGGGCGCCATGTTGCCGGGGGCGGTGGCGGTGTCCACGCCCGCCAGCAGCGTCTCTGCCTCGGCATAGTTGCCTTGAGCGTAGGCAAGGTAGCCGAGGTAGAAGGTAGAGGCGTTGCCGTAGGTTTTGGTGGATTGCAGGGAGGTGAACAGACGTTTCGACTCCGCAAAGTCGCCGAGTTTCATGCGGCAGAAGGCCTGACGATAGGTGAGGTCTTCGCGCTCGCCGGGCTCGAGAGCCGTGGGCGACACGGCGTCGAGTTCGCTCAGAGCGGTGGCATAGTCGCCGCTATAGAATGTGAGGGTGGCCAGCAGCAGATGAGCCTCCACTCTATGGCCCGAAGCGGGATAGAGCGTGAGAAACTGCTCCAGGCGCTCGCGGGCGTCGGAATAGCCGCCGCGGAAGGCGGCCTGAGCGCCCATCCAATGGAGTTGCTCGGTGGCAAAGGCGCCGTCGGCATTGCGCAGGGCGGCGGTGCACTGGTCGATGCAACCTTGATAGTTGCCCTCGGCGAGCATAGCCTCGGCACGGGCGCTGTATCCCTGCCACTGAGGCGAACTGATTTGCGCGGAAACAGCCGCCGAGCAAAGCCCGGCAGCTGCTATGGTTGTCAAAAGTCTGTTGATTGACATTCTAAATGGAAGAGTAGACTGTGTTAATGCAAAAATATTAGTATCAAAGCCTGAGCCGCAACCACGCGGAGGAACATGGTGAGCGGGTAGACAGTGGAGTAAGCCACAGCCGGAGCATCCGAACCGGTGGAGTTGCCGGCATAAGCCAGGGCCGGCGGGTCGGTGCAGGCACCGCTGAGCATACCCATGATGTGGAGATAGTTCATCTTGTAGACCTTGCGGGCAATGAAGCCGATAATCAGCAGGGGCACCAGGGTGATGATGAAGCCCCAGATTACCCACCACATGCCGGTGGTGTTGAACACGGTGGCGGCGAAGTTCTTACCCGAGGAGATGCCCACGGAGGCCAAGAACAAGCATATGCCCAATTCGCGCATCAACATTGAGGCGGAGGTGGAGGTGTAGGTCACGAGTTTGAGTTTATAGCCGAAGCGCGAGAAGAGGATGGCCACCACCAGCGGGCCGCCGGCCAAACCGAGCTTCATGCCGTAGCCCACGTTGAGCGAACCCACGAGCACACCCACGAGGATGCCCACGAAGATGGTGATGAGGTTAGGCTGATTGAGGCGCTTCATTGAGTTGCCGAGTTTGTCGGCCAGACGGTCGATGTCGGCCAGGGAGCCAACCACGGTGATGCGGTCGCCGATTTGCAGACGCAGGTCGGGCGACGCGAGCAGATCCACGCCGGCGCGGTTCACGCGAGTGGCGTTGAGCTGATAGGCGCTGTGGAGGCGGAGCGAACCGATGGTGACGCCATTATATTTACTCTGAGTCAGAGCAATGCGGCGGCTCACCACGTTGTCGGCTTGAGTTTCTTCCCATTTCATCTCCACTTGCGGGCCGAGAACGGCGGTGAAGGTTGCTTCGTCGGCGGAGTTCATCACCACGAGCAGACGGTCGCCGGTGTGAACCACGGTCTTCGACGTGGGGATGATCACTTCATTGTAGGCATTCAGCAGACGGCTCACCACAAAGTCGCAGTGCACGATGTCGAGCAGCTGGGCTATGGTGCGGCCATTCACCAGTTCGTTGGTCACCTGAATGGTTTGCATCATGGGAGCTTGCACCGACTTGTTGGCCTCGTCGACAAGCTTTTGCGACTCGTCGTTGGTGTTAACCTTGAACACCCAACGAATCACCAGCATGGCCAAAATGATGCCGCACACGCCTAAGGGATATGCTGCAGCATAGCCCATCGACAGGGTGTTGGCAGCATCGGGATAGGCGGGGTTGGCCGCAACGGCTTGCTGAGCTGCTGCCAGACCGGGGGTGTTGGTCACGGCACCGCTCATCACGCCAACGAGCTCAATGATGCTCGCATCCGTAGTATAATAAAGTGTGATAACGATTGCCACGTTGAGCATCACGATGCCCACTGCCATGAGATTCATCCTCACGCCACCCTCCTTAAACGAAGAGAAAAACGCGGGACCAACCTGCAAGCCTATGGCAAAAATAAAGAGAATAAGGCCAAATTCGCGGATAAAGTGAAGCACTTCACCATTCACCACGTAACCTAAATGACCCATAATAATCCCGACAAACAGCACAAACGTCACACCCAACGAGATGCCGCCTATCTTCATCTTGCCCAGATATATACCTGCTGCTATGACAAAAGAATAGAGCACCAATGTGGATGCCAACGATTCACTGCCGGGACACAACAATTGTTGAAATACGTCCATAAAATTAATAAATGTTATTTTTTCGCCACAAATTTACGCATTTTTCGCCACTTAATCAAGCAGCAGCACGAGAGTTTGGGAATTTCGGCGGAAAAGTGTAACTTTGTGGACATAATTCATCAATTGTTTGAACACTGCATTTTATCGACATGAATCACAATGCTATTCTCTGTTGGTCGGCAGCCCTGGCAGCTGCATCCACCGCCTCGGCGCAGCAACAGCGCCCGCTGAACATCGTCTATATCATGACCGACGACCACACCGAACAGATGATGAGTGCCTACGACACTCGCTACGTGCAAACGCCTAATCTCGACCGCATTGCCGCCGACGGCGTGCGCTTCACCAACAGCTACGTGGCCAACTCGCTGAGCGGCCCCTCGCGTGCCTGCATGCTCACCGGCAAACACAGCCACGCCAACGGCTTCACCGACAACACCAACTGCGTGTTCGACTCCTCGCAGCCCACATTCCCCAAATATCTCCAACAAGCCGGCTATCAAACCGCCATCATCGGCAAATGGCACCTGGAGAGCCTCCCCACCGGCTTCGACAAATGGGAAATCGTGCCCGGCCAAGGCGACTACTACAATCCCCGCTTCATTGAAATGACCGGCGACACCATTGTGGAACACGGCTACCTGACAAACCTCATCACCGACAAGAGCATCAACTGGCTCGAAAACGAACGCGACCCCTCCAAGCCCTTCTGCCTGCTGATTCACCACAAGGCACAACACCGCAACTGGATGGCCGACACCTGCAACCTCCGCCTCTATGAAGACGTGACATTCCCACTGCCCGACAACTTCTTCGACGACTACGAAGGCCGCACCGCCGCCTCCACCGCCGAGATGCGCATCGCCGACAACGAGCACATGGACATGATCTACGACCTGAAGATGCTCCGCCCCGGCGAAAACTCACGCCTGCGCGACACCTATCTGAGCTTCATCGGCCGCATGGACTCCACCCAACGCAAAGCTTGGGACGCCTTCTATCAGCCGATTATCGACGACTTCTATTCACGCACATTCACCGAACGCGAATTGGCCGAATGGAAATATCAACGCTATATGCGCGACTATGCCAAAGTGCTTAAAAGCCTCGACGACAACGTGGGCCGAGTGTTGGACTACCTCCAAGAGAAAGGCCTGCTGGACAACACGCTGGTGGTCTACACCTCCGACCAAGGCTTCTACATGGGCGAACACGGCTGGTTTGACAAACGCTTCATGTATGAGGAATCGTTCACCACTCCGCTGGTGATGCGCCTGCCCAAGGGGATGGATCGCCGCGGCGACATCACCGAACTGGTGCAAAACATCGACTATGCCCCAACGTTTATGGAGATTGCCGGAGTGGAGATTCCAAAAGACATTCAAGGCGTGTCGCTGCTGCCGCTGCTCAAGGGCGAAC
>CAZJWM010000043.1:0-16662 GCA_964549975.1 uncultured Bacteroides sp.
TGGCTGAAGTCGGCGTCCATCTCAAAGACGTATTCATAGCGGCGCTGCTCCAGAGCATATTTGAAACCGGCAATGTAGGCGGTGCCCAAGCCGAGTTTGCCGGGGCGCTCCAGCAGGTGGATGCGTCCGGGGTGTTGTTCCATGCAGGTGCGCACAATGGCGGCGGTGCCGTCGGGCGAATTGTCGTCGATGATGAGCACGTCGAAGCCGTGGGGGAGCGCCATCACCGCGTCGATGATTGCGGCGACGTTTTCCCTCTCGTTGTAGGTGGGGATGATGACCAGCGCGTCAGCCAGAGGCTGAGCGCCGGCCTCGGAGGTCGTTGTCAGATTATTTTCCGGCACCGTTGGCGGGTTTATAACGTTCGTTCAGACCTTTGATCACTTCGTCGGTGATGTCCAGGGCGGGGTTCACGTAGATGCAGTCCGACTTAAAGAGGATGGCATCGTAGTGTTTCTCGGCCACGTAGTCTTTGAAGAAGTGCTGAATGGAGTCTTGCAGGGCCATCTGGAGCGACTGGAGCTGGGTGTCGTATTCGCGCTGACGAGCTTCCACGCGGTTGCTGGCCTGCTGGGCCATGGTTTGAGCGCGGTTCACGTCGGCGTCCATGCTTGCTTGGCTCAGGTAGATGCCTTGCTGATACTTTGTTTGGATTTCGTTTTGGAGCTTTTCGATGGGCGCCTGTTGGTTTTTGGCATAGTTTTGAAGGTCGGTAGCAGCCTTGGCATAGGCTTGGCTGAACTCTTTGGCCAGCGCATAGTTGGCGGTGATGGAGTCCATGTCGACGTAGCGCACGTATTGGGCCAGGGGCGTGTCGGTGCCTTGGTCCTTAAGTTCGGCCTTATCGCCGGAAGCGGCATTGTCGGCAGATGAGCTCTTGGAGCCATTGCTGCACGAGCTGAGGGAGGTGGTGCACAGAGCCAAAATGGCGGCTGCCATCAGGAAGGATTTCTTCATCTTTCTCGGATATATTTGGTTTTGAATGTTATCGAAGATTTTTGGCACATCCGATGCCGCGTTTTCGCAAGGCGGGGTTTTGCTCGACGTGGGAGGAGGGGAAACGGCCTCCCTTGACGAAAAACACCCTCACACCGAGCAACAACACGGCCACGAGAAGCATCACCGATGTCAATATCACAAGCTTCATGCGGATGATTAGTGAGTTTTCTGTGTGCAAAAGTAGGAAAGTTTTGCGAATTTATCCACTTTTCCAAAAATTATTTGTAACTTAGTGAGCGAATTTCAAATATAATTAACACTACATCACAAATTTTTCAATCAATCCATGACTATTCGTGATTTAAAACCGCAATTGATTTGGGAGATTTTCGACGAAATCACCAAAGTGCCTCGCCCTTCAAAGAAGGAGGAAAAGATTCGCCGTTTTCTGCTTGACTTTGCCGCCAAGCACAACATCACGGCCAAAACCGATGCTATCGGCAACGTGGTGATGACCCGCCCGGCCACACCCGGCCATGAAGCGGCCCCCACCGTAATTCTGCAAGGCCACATGGACATGGTGTGCGAAAGCAATCATCCTTTCGACTTCGAAAATAACCCCATCACCACCATCATCGACGGCGAATGGGTGCACGCCGACGGCACCACCCTTGGCGCAGACAACGGCATCGGCATGGCTGCCGGCCTGGCCGTGATGGTCGACAAAGACCTGGTGACCGGCCCCGTTGAAGCCCTCTTCACCGTCGACGAAGAAACCGGCATGACCGGCGCCAACAACCTCGGCGAAGGCATGCTCCGCGGCGAGATTCTGCTGAACCTCGACTCGGAAGACGACGCCGAAATCTTTGTGGGCTGCGCCGGCGGCGTTGACACCGTGTGCACCTTCACCTACACCCCCACCCCCACCCCAGCCGACTTCCGCTTTGTGCGCATCGACGTGGCCGGCGGCCTCGGCGGCCACTCCGGCGGCGACATCCACAAGGGTCACGCCAACGCCAACCAGCTGCTGGCCCGCTTCCTCTGGCAGCAAGCCCAAAAGGGCGAAATTGCCCTGAGCGAAATCGACGGCGGCAACCTGCGCAACGCCATCCCTCGCGCCGCTTGGGCCATCGTGGGCGTCAAGAGCGAACGCGCCCATGAGCTCATTGCCGACCTCAACGCCTATGCAGCCACCATCGCCGAAGAATATGAAGGCCTGGAGACCACGCTCACCATAACCGGTGCCAGCGCCGACACCCCCGCCTCGGTCATCGACCCGCAAACGGCCATGGCCATAGTGCGCAGCGTCTACTCCGCCCCCCACGGCGTGCTCTCCATGAGCCGCGAACTCGAAGGCCTGGTGGAAACCTCCACCAACCTCGCCTCGGTGAAAACCCCCGGCGACAACACCGTGGTGGTCACCACCTCGCAACGCAGCTCCGTTGACTCCCGCAAGTTTGACGCCGCCCACCGCGTGGCCGCCCACTTCCAACTGGCCGGCGCCAAAGTGGAAATCGGCGACGGCTATCCCGGCTGGAAACCCAACATGAACTCCCGCATCATGCGCATCGCCTCCGAAGCCTACGAAGAGCTCTATGGCATCAAACCCGCCATCAAAGCCATCCACGCCGGACTGGAATGCGGCCTGATTCTCGAGAAATATCACAACCTCGACATGGCATCCTTTGGCCCCACCCTGCGTGGCGTCCACTCACCCTCGGAGAAGATGCACATCCCCGCCGTTGAACGCTTCTGGGCTCAGCTGGTGCACATCCTCGAAAAGGTGGCTGCCATCAAAGAATAATCCCCCACACCCACACCCCGTGTATCATAAGCTACTGCTAATCATTGCAATACTCTCCACAGTGGCTTGCTGTGCCGGCACACCCTCCGCCAAAACCAAGGCGGGGGGTAAAGCCGACTCGGCGCATCGCGTCGACTCCGTGCGCCGCGAAAACCCCGACTCGTTGCGCTACATGCAGCTAACCGACGACGACTATCGCGCCGTGGCCGACGAATTGGGCATCAACGTGGCCTGCATCAAAGCCGTGGTGAGCATCGAAGCCGGCGCCAAAGCCGAAGGCTTCAACAAAGACCACACGCCAATCATCAACTTCGACGTGTCGATGTTTCGCAAATATGCCCGCCAACGCGGCATCAACACCACCGCCTACCACCGCAGCCACGCCGTGGTGTTTGCCGCCCCCAACACCGCGAAATACGGCTCCTATCAAGCCGCACAATACGCCCGCCTGCTCTCTGCCATGACCATCGACACCGTGGCCGCCCTCGAAGGCACCTTCTGGGGAATGTTTCAAATCGGCGGCTTCAACTGGAAAGTCTGCGGCTGCGAAAGCGTCCAGCAATTCGTCTTCCGCATGGCCTGGAGCGAACGCGAACAACTCGAACTCTTTGCCGCATTCATCACCTCGCGCAACCTGGTGCGCTACCTGCGCGAACGCAACTGGTCGGCCTTTGCCCTGCGCTACAACGGCCCCGGCTACAAACGCCAACGCTACGACGAACGCATGGCCGTGGCCTACCGCAAATTCTCCTCAAAATAACTTTTATTAACACAACGCATAACCACCTATGCGACAGCTATTTTGCCGCCCATTTTACATTTTACTCAATGCACTGAGCAATTTTACTCAATGCACTGAGCAAATTGCAACGCTCACACAATCACCCCCTTTTGCAAATTTTCCGGCAAAAAAAGTTTGAGAATTGGCGAGAAATAGCTACTTTTGCCTGACATATTATCACATAACCCACTGAACTCGCCAGGGTTAACAAGGCCCTGCCCACGGCGCAGTCCGGAGAGTTACACACATATTTAATACTTGATTTTTGGGCCCTTTGATTAACACCGAAATGAAAACTTTTCGCAAAATTGGCATCGCCTTGATGGCGATGATTGCCTGCGTGGGCATCTCCGCGTGTGGCGACGACGACGACGATGACGACGACTCCGGCAACGGCAGCAGCAACTCATCAACAACAAGCGGCTTCGTGGTCAGCGGCAGCAAACTCTCGCTGAGCAACGGCTACTACTGGAACGAATCCGGCACGATGCACATCGAGTTCTACAACTTCAGCCTCACCGGCTCGAAGTATCCTTCGAAGTTCAACTACCTCTCCATCGACTATCCCTGCACCACCGACGCCCCGCAAACGGCCGTGATCCCCTCACGCCAATATAGCATCTACGTGGTGAAAGACCAAACCGCCTCAAGCGACGGCTTCCAAGGCGAATGTGAGGGCAGCGACGACAAGAGCGACCTGCAAATCACCCGCAACGGCAGCAAATACACCATTGTGGTGGACTATGCCAACGGTCTGGGCGGCGAAGACCAATTCGACACCGACTTCAACCTCTCCATCAACTGGACCGGATCGCTCTCAGAACTCCCCTCCGACTATCGCAACTAACCCAAACCTCACAGCCCGATATCGTCTTGCTCGCAGGACAATATCGGGCCCATTTTGTCCTACACGCAAGACAAAACGCACTATTTTTTGTCCTGCGTGCAGGACAAAACCGCACATCGGCTATTCATATATACCCCATCGGGGCTAAAACAGGGGCGCTAATGCCAAATTGCGCCTTTTCGGGTATAATGAACCGAACGGGCGGACAGTTTAGCGAGACGAGGGGTGGAGGCGGGAGAGGCGGGAGGTGATGAGGGCGATGTATTGGTCTTGCATCTCTGAGGAGATGAAGCTTTGGCGAATGAAGTCGCGCCAACGAGGGGCAACGCTCTCAAAGTTTGCGAAGATATTGTCGCATATTTTCTCGGTCAGCCCCGACTCCGTCATTGCCGAGAGGAAGTTTTGACGGGTGAGTTTTCTCTTCCTGCCGCAGAGAGTCAGTGCCAATTCTTCGGTATCTTCAGGCATAACCAATGCCGTCGAAAGTAAATCGTATGCCGGGGTCAATTGGTAGTCCGAGCCGTCAGGAGAGTACAGTGAGTAATTTTTGAGGTGCATATCAGCATTGCCAACAATCCATGAAAACAGTACCTGTTCCCAATACTTTGTTAGATCCAGCTTAGCCACTGCGCTATATTGACTGATTGCCTTGGCGATACGCTCATGCGAACCTTTGTATTTGTCTTCAGTCAGTCGCTCAGTGAGTTGGCACATATCCTCCATCGCAATTTTTTCGCCATCGCCGGTGCGGTCAATGCGACGAGTTATGTAACAAAGCTCACCATCGTTGAAACGTATCAGAGCGTGCGGCACAACTTCTATCCCTGCAATCTCAGCCAAGTGCATAGTCAAATCTTCCAACTCAGGCAGCGCCTGATAGCTGTCGGTCTGCGGCTTCAGAATATATCTGCCCCACAAACCGACGATTGTGAACCGTTTTGGCGTGCGGCTCATGCGGTCGAAATCCAGCGACAACTTTGGCTGCACACCTGTGAGCGTGGTCTGCGAACGAATCACCTGTTCGGCAAGCCCTTGCAACTCAGCGCGAGAGTATGGAAGTTCGGGAGCATTTGATACGCCAAAGATTTTTCGGCTACATTTGGCATGGTAGTCCACCTCGCCATCATTTAACGGCTCGTAGCAGTAAAGACATCGCTTACACATGGCCTTCCTCCTTTCTTGTTATATCCTGCACACTGACATCACCGATGCAATCCTTGCAGCATGCCAATAGCAGCCCCATACGATCACGGCTGTCGATTTTCCAATTCTTTTCAGCTATATCCAGAAGCCATCCTTCGGGGATTAAACCGTCAAAGAATGGGAACATTGTGTTGCTACGGTATGGTTTGCTAGAAAATGGCAGCGTAAGGCTCACAGCCTTGGCTCCCGGTGTATCAATATACTCGCCGTCATAGGCAAATACATAGCCGTCGGCATCCTCAGTGAGTGTGCCCACGCGCAAATCCCGAATATAGATAGCGGCTTGTCTCATGCGTTATCCTCCGTTTCTTTGGGCTTGATTACCGGTTGACACTCCGCACCAAAAAGGTCCAAAATCTGATTGACTTTGTCGATGCGTAATGTAGTCTTACCCTGTTCCAGTTCGCGCACAAAGCGCAGGCCCACTCCCGATTTTTGGGAGAGGTCAACCTGAGTCAGTCGATACTTTTTGCGCATCTCCTTGACAAATTGAGAAAGAACCGTTTTAGCCATAATCACAAAAGTTTTACACCATTTCGGGTGCAAATATACGAAATCAAATTCAATTTACACCCAATCGGGGCTAAAAATATTGTGCAGGCGTCTGATTGCACCTTTTCGGGTATAGTTCGACTGAGCAATCTGGGCTACTCAGCGGATTTTGAGGCGAGAGCGTGGGGAATTTGACGATAAATTTGCAATTTGCGACAAAATTCTGTAAATTTGCAGCTAAAATAAGAAAACAAAAAACTGAATCTAACAAATAAAACATGTCAACAAACAATTCTAACGTGTCGTTTGAAGAACTCAACGACGCTGCGAAACTTGAGCACGACGCCAAAATGCGTAAGACCCTGCTTGGGTTTGCTATCGCTGCTGTGGCAATTGTGGTTATCGTATTGGGTTACATCTTTGGTATCCGCAAACCCGCCATTGCACGCGCCGATGAGAAGATTGCCCTGGCCGATGCTCAAATGGCCATCAACAACACCGACTCCGCACTGGTGCTCTACGAAGCAGCTGCCGACAATTCATATGCCGCAGGCCAGCGTGCCCGCGTGATGGCCGGCGAACTCCTTTACAACAAGGGTGAATATCAGAAAGCTTACGACTATCTCAACAAGGCTTCACTTGGCGACGACGTGGCCGCAGCTCTGGTGATCTGCCTCAAGGGCGATTGCTTGGCCAACCTCGACCGTCTGGACGAAGCTATCTCCGCATTCGATAAGGCCATCAGCAAGGCCGACCGCAATCCGCAAACCGTGCCTATGTTCATGGAAAAGAAGGTGAACATTCTTGAGGCACAAAAGAAGTATGACGCTGCCATTGCGGTGCTCGACGAAATGATCCAAGAGTATCCCTCCTATGCCGACCAAATCCAGGCCGAAGGCCTGCGCACGCAAATGGAGGCGCTCTCCGGCAAATAATCTACCAATCCCCCGACCGTTTACTAATTAAAGAATAGGACCTTTATCAACCCCCAAAGACGGCGCAACGAGTCAACCTTCTCGTTGCGCCGTTTTGCATTAGGTCGGTGGGGGAATCAGAGGGTTTTGCCCCAGCGCTGTTGCTGGAGCTCGGATGACTGGCGCTCGGCATGGCTGTCGCCGGGTTGCCAGAAGCGGGTGCCGTAGAGCTGTTCGGGCACGTAGAGTTGGCGCACGAAGTGGCCGGGATAGTCGTGGGGATAGCGATATTCGCGGCCGTAGTTGAGTCGGCGCATCAGTTCGGTGGGGGCGTTGCGCAGGTGCAGGGGCACGGGCAGGTCGCCGGTGGCTTTCACCTTTTCGAGGGCGGAGTTGATGGCGCAGTAGGCGCTGTTGCTCTTGGGCGACGTGGCCAGATAGATGGCACATTCGGCCAGGGGAATGCGTGCTTCGGGCCAGCCGATTTTGTCGACAGTGTCGAAGGTGGCGTTGGCCAGCAGCAGTGCGTTGGGGTTGGCCAGACCGACGTCTTCGGCAGCGGAGATGACCAGTCGGCGGGCAATGAATTTGGGGTCTTCGCCCCCGGAAACGAGTCGCGCCAGCCAGTAGACGGCAGCATCGGGGTCGCTGCCGCGAATGCTTTTGATGAATGCCGAGATGATGTCGTAGTGCATCTCGCCACCCTTGTCGAAGGCGGCGGGATTTTCTTGCAGGCGCGCCACTACTACGGCGTCGTTAATCACCAGCGGACGTCCGGCGGGTGTGCTCTGTTCCAGCAGGTCGACGATGTTGAGGAGCTTGCGGGCGTCGCCGCCGCTATAGCGGAAGAGGGCGTCGGTTTGCTGAATCTCCACTTTGAGCTGCGCGAGGATGGCGTCGGTCTGCACGGCGTGGAGCAGCAGGCGCTGCATCTGCTCGGGGTCGAGCGGCTTGAGCGTGTAGACCTGAGCGCGACTCAGCAGCGGGCGAATCACCTCAAACGAGGGGTTTTCGGTGGTGGCGCCGATGAGCGTCACCGTGCCGCTCTCCACGGCGCCCAGCAGCGAGTCTTGTTGGCTCTTGTTGAAGCGATGGATTTCGTCGATGAAGAGGATGGGTCGGTTTTTCACGAACATGCTGCGGGCATCGGCCGAGCAGCGTTCGAGCACCTCGCGCACCTCCTTCACTCCGGAATGGACGGCGCTGAGCGTGTAGAACGGGGCATCGACAGCCGTGGCAATGATGCGCGCAAGGGTGGTTTTGCCCACGCCGGGAGGGCCCCAGAGGATGAAGCTGCTCACTCTCTGTTGCTCAATCATCAGGCGCAACACTGCGCCGGGGCCAACGAGATGTTCTTGGCCGATATAGTCGTCGAGCGACGTGGGTCGCATTCTCTCTGCAAGAGGTGGTGTCATGATTTTAGGATAAGTTGGATATGAGGAAGTTATCGTTGTTATAGGAAATCTGTTCTTCGTCGAGCATGGCCCGGAGAGTGGGCATCATGGCTTGATGACTGAGGCCGAGGGTGGCGGCCAGTTGGTCAAGGGTCACCGGGCGGCGACACACGTAGCTGATGCGCTGACGCAGGTCGGGCATGGGGCCGGAATCCGCCGACGCCGGGCGATTTTCGCGACAGACGTCGCAACAGCCGCACGGCTTCGTGGGGGTTTCGCCGAAATAGCGCAGGATGGTGTTGGCGCGACACTGATGGGAGTCGAACGTGAAACTGCGCATCGCCTCCAGGCGGTCGGCCATTCGCTGACGCATATCCTCGTAGACGCTGCGTGGCAGCTCCACGTGGCGCGTCTCCACGCGGCGCGTGGGGAAATAGAGGAAGGGCATGGAGCGGCGCGGCACGTAGTGGATGGCGTGCATGCGGTTCAGTGCCAGGAGCGTTTCGTAGACCCGTTGGTCGGTCATCATCAGGGCCGAGGCAATGGCCTCTTCGGAGATTTGCACATAGTCGGCAAAGAGGCCGGGATAGGCGCGGAGCAGGTGTTGGAGCACGGCGTCTTCGTCGTCGGAGAAGTGAAACGAATAGAGTTCGCGCTTGTCGGCAATCACCATCACGCGGGCGCGGGTCTCCACGTCGTCGAGATATTGCACATAGCCGGCGTTGCCGAGCAGGCGCAGGGCCGAGCGCACTTGGCTCTCGTTGAAGTTCTGCTGACGGCAGAAGGTGGTGAGGTTGAAGTCAAACGAGTGGTCGCGTCCTTCGCCAAGGCAGAGGTCGATGTAGAGGCAAGCCTTCTCGTAGACGTCGGCAATGAAGGGCTTGGGTGGGAACGAGGCGTTGAGGCGGCGGGCCAGAGTGGCCTTGTCGCCGGCGCGGGCGAGCACCACGGCAAACGACGGGCGACCGTCGCGTCCGGCGCGACCCGCCTCCTGATAGTATTCCTCGAGCGAGGATGGGAGGTCGAAGTGGACCACCACCCTGACGTCGGGCTTGTCAATGCCCATGCCAAAGGCGTTGGTGGCCACCATCACGCGCACTTGATCCGACTTCCAGGCTTGCTGGCGGGCATCCTTGTCTTCGGGGGCCAGTCCGGCGTGATAGTAGTCGGCGGAGATGCCGGCCGCGCGGAGCATGTCGGAGATTTCGCGGGTGCGCACTCGCGAACGCACATAGACGATGGCCGTGCCGGAGGTGGCGCGCAACACGCGCAGCAGTCGCTCGGGCTTGTTGTCGCCGTAGCGCACCACGTAGCTTATGTTTTCGCGGGCAAAGCTGCGGCGGAAGATGCAGTTGGTGCGTTGGCGAAATTGCAGCTGGTCCATGATGTCTTGAACCACAGCCTCGGTGGCCGAGGCCGTCAGCGCCATCACCGGCACCGAGGGCATGGCCTTGCGCAGGTTGGCAATCTTGAGATACGACGGGCGGAAGTCGTAGCCCCACTGCGAGATGCAGTGAGCCTCGTCGACCACAATCAGGCTCACGTTGAACCCACGCAACTCCTGCACAAACTGCTCGCTCTGCAGGCGTTCGGGCGAGAGATAGAGCAGCTTGATTTTGCCGTGATAGGCGCGGTCGAGAGCCAGACGGTGTTCGCGGCGGGTGAGGCCGCTGTGGATATAGGCTGCGGGGATGTCGTGGGCGCGCAGGTTGTCCACCTGATCTTTCATCAGGGAGATCAGCGGCGTGACCACCACGGTCAATCCCGGCAGCAGCAGCGACGGCACCTGAAACGTGATAGACTTGCCGCCACCCGTGGGCAGGAGCCCAAGGGTGTCGCGTCCGGCAAGCACGGAGTCGATAATCTCGGCTTGCATGGGGCGGAAGTCATCATGTCCCCAATAGTGTTGAAGCACACTTCGGGGGGTGTCGCCACAGAATTTAGTCAATCGTTATCTCTTTGATGAGCAGCTGAAGCACGGAGCCGGCTGCATGGTGTTTGTTTTCTTCGATGGTGTAGGTCACGGTGAATGGCCTACCGGAGGAGATGAGCTCAAACTTGTCGGCCTGGTTGAAGGCGATGGCGTTGAGCGGGGTGTCGATGGAGGTGTCGAGCAGGTCGAGCTTGATGTGTTCGAGCTGCTTGCCCACGATTTTGGAGGTGGATGCCGCCATCACGCCGCGAGTGCGAAACACCGGCTTGGTGTTGCCGGGGCCAAACGGATTGAAGCGGCTGAGCTCCGCCAGCAGCGAGGTGGTGACTTGGCTGAAGGTCAAGTCGTCGTCGATCTCCTCCACGGGCTTGAGTTGCGCCTGGGTGATGTTGGCGGCAACGTATTGCTCGAAGCGTCGGCTGAATTCGTCGACGTTTTCGGGCTTCATGCTCAGGCCCACGGCGTAGGTGTGGCCGCCGAAGTTTTCAAGAAGGTCGGCGCAGCTCTCCACGGCGCTGTAGATGTCGAAGCCCTGCACCGAGCGGCTCGAGCCGGAGGCCAAGCCGTTGATGAGCGTCAACACCACGGCGGGTTTGTAGTAGAGCTCGGTCAGGCGCGAGGCCACGATGCCGATGATGCCTTTGTGCCAGTCTTGGTTGTAGATCACAATCGACTTGCGGCTCTGAATCAGGTCGCCGTGGGCCTCGACTATGGCAGTGGCCTCGTCGGTGATTTGCTTGTCGAGCTCCTTGCGGTCGGAGTTGTAGCCGTCGATGTCGTGGGCCTTCTGCATGGCCTCGCCGGCGTCGCGCGTCACCAGCAGCTCCACAGCCTCGCGTCCGCTCTGCATGCGGCCTGAAGCGTTGATGCGGGGGCCGATTTTGAAGATCACGTCGGAGATGGTGATTTCGCGGCCGGTGAGTCCGCAGATTTTCATGATGCCGCGCAGGCCCATGTTGGGGTTGGTGTTCAGGCGGCGCAAGCCGTGATAGGTGAGAATGCGGTTTTCGCCAATCATCGGCACGATGTCGGCGGCTATGCTCACGGCCACCAAGTCGAGCAGCGACTCCAGTTGCGAGGTGGGCAGGTCGTTGCTCATGGCAAAGGCCTGCATCAGCTTATAGCCGACGCCGCAGCCGCTCAGATGGTGGAAGGGATATGTGGTGCCCTCAAGTTTGGGGTTGAGGATGGCCACGGCCTGAGGCAACTCCTCGCCGGCCACGTGGTGATCGCAGATGATGAAGTCGATGCCCAGGGTTTTGGCATAGGCAATCTCCTCGTTGGCTTTGATGCCGCAATCGAGGATGATGATGAGGCGGACGCCCTGCGAGGCGGCCATGTCGACCACGTTTTTGGTGATGCCATAGCCCTCGTCGTAGCGGCCGGGGATGTAGTAGTCGATGGCGGAGTAGAACTGCGACAGGTATTTATACACCAAAGCCACGGCGGTGGTGCCATCCACGTCGTAGTCGCCATAGATCAGGATTTTCTCTTTGGAGCCCATGGCCTCGTTCAGGCGGTCAACGGCCTTGTCCATATCGGGCATGAGATATGGGTCGTGCAAGTCATCGAGCGAGGGGTTGTAAAACCTCTCGATCTCCTCCGGAGTGTCGATGCCGCGCGCGTGCAGCAGGCGTTTGACCACCGGCGACGGCTCGCCGGGGTCCGGTAGGTCAGGTGCGGAATTTCTCTCTTTCTGAAGGGTTACGTTCCATTTGTTATCGGTCATTATATGTCGTTTTTATTATAAGCAAAGCAAGAGGGGGGCACGCGCCGCGAGCTTTCCGAGCCGAGGGCGCACCGCCAACTAACAACATAGCCGACCGAGAAGAGCGCATGTCGAGAGAGGACTTACCGAGGGCTATATCACCCCCAAAAGTACAAAAAATCCCCCCTTTTTCCAATCCTTTTAACTATATTTATGAAAAGGGTCTTAAGGTCATTAAGGACTTTAGGGTCTTTAGGGCCCTTAAGGACTTGATATCCCCCTATAAATTTTGAACTACAAACTCCCCAACTTTCAATTTTCAACTTTCAATTTTCAATTAGAAAAGTTGGAGCGGATAAGGCGGTCGGCAATGCGCCACTGCAGGCGGAGGGTGTCGGCTTGGGCGGGGGTGCAGGTGCCGTGGAGGGTGTCGTGGCAGTCTACGGCGGCACCGATGGCCGCGGGGCTGAGCAGCGACGTGCCCAAGCCGCGCCAGCGCGCATTGGTGCGGCCCATGATTTCGAGCAGCGTGGGGAAGACGTCGACCTGTCCGCCAACGCGCTCAATGCGCTGAGTGCGACCGGTGTTGGTGGCAATGAAGGCTATGGGATGGTCGGCCAGGGTCATTTCGCTCACGGCCTGACGGGTGAGCGTCTGGTCGTGGTCGGAAGCGATGACCACAATTGAGCGGCTCAGCAAGCCGCACTGGTCGAGCTGATGCAGGAAACTGCCGAGGCAGTGATCGAAATAGCTCAGCGAGATGTAGTAGTTGCGCGGCAGCATCTCGGGGAAGTCGGTGGCGGAGATGTGATAGCGGTTTTCCATCCCCTCCTCTTGGCAGGGATAGTGCATCGACACGGTGGATATCATCGTGACAAACGGCTCCTTCATCTCTTGCAGCACCCGGGCGGAATAGTCGAGCAGGGCAGCGTCGGTGCCGCGCTTGGCGGGGTCGAACCCGGCGGCGAGCATGTCGGCCGAGTCGAGAGTGCGCTCATAGCCGTAGGAGCGCGAGGTGGTGACGTGGTTCCACACGCCCTTGGCGCCGCCGAGAATCTCCACGGAGTTGTAGCCCGTGAGCGATGCCGCCAGCGAGGGGAAGGCGTCGTCGCCATAGAGCACGGCCGCGGCGCCGGTGTTCAGCGGCAGCAGACCGGTGTTGTAGATCATCTTGCCGTCGGAGGAGCCGCCATCCTTGATTTGCGGCACCAGGCGCAGGGCCGAGATGGTGCCGGGGGCGGAGAGCAGCGACGAGAGCGTGGGGGTGATGTCGCGGCCGCGCACGCGCTGACCGATGCAGTCGGCGTTGAGCGACTCCACCAATATGAAAATCAGGTTTTTGCCGCGATTGCGCTCGAAGCCGGGGGCCACCGGGCGACGCGTGGCCAGATAGCTGCGAATCTCGGCGGACTCGTCGGCTGAGAGAGTGATATAGTGGGGTTGGAGCAGTTGTGCCGTTTGCCAGACGACGTAGGCCGGGAGGCCCACCTTGGAATATGTGTAGAAGCGGGCGGTTGACTCAAACGACCAGTGGCGGCGGAGCGTTGCCTCGGGCGTCATCTCGTCGAGGCCCACGGAGTGATAGTAGCGCGAATCGTGCCAGGCCAGTGCAACGTTGGCAGCGAGGAAATAGCCCACGGTCAGGGCCATGGCCCATAGGCGCAAACTCCACGACGGGGCCGCGAGGCGGAAATTGCGGCCGCGACGCTGACGCCACCACCACAGAGTCAACGGCAGGGGGATGGCCACGTAGAGCAGGTCGGCCCAACGGAGCAGCCCCGGCACGGCACGAAGCACGAAGCCGTTGAAACTCGCTGTGGAGAATATCGACGTGAAGGCCAGCAGGTCTGACCAATAGCGATGGTGCATCACGTTGGCCCACAGGAAGATGGCCGTGGCCCACGTCAACAGCAGCGAGAGGCCGCGCAGACGATGCGGCGCAAGCCACCACCATAGAAGCAGCAGCGCGCAGTTGGCCGTGAGAAATTCCACGGTCTTAATCGCAGTGTCGTGGATGGCTATCTGCACGTGGAAGAGCATGGTCAGCACCATCAGAGTGAGCCACACGGCGGCCCACCAGCGCAACAGCGGCGCCGTCGACGAAGTTCTCTTCTGCTTCATTTGATGATGGAATCGGAGTCGATGCGCCACACCACGGCGCCGTGGGCGCCCACGTGGGTGGCAAAGGGTATGGTGGAGCTCAGCAACTTGCGCTGGCGGCGCGAGGTGAGCAGTTCGGTGGCGGGATATTCGCCTTCGCGCAAGCCAAGATAGTCGAAGGCGTGACGCGGGATGTTGATCTGCATGGCCGCAGGCTCGGAGCCGAAGTTCACGGCAATGAGCAGCGTGTGGTCGCCGTGGTGGCGCAGGAAGGCGTAATGGTGTTGCGGCTGCACGCCGGGGGTGTCCATGTTGACATACATCAGGTCGAAAAATTCGCCGGCGGCGATGGCCGGCTCGGCGTTTGCCAGAGTGAGCACGCGGCTGTAGAGGTTGCGCAGGGCCACCTCCTCGGGGCTAAGCAGCGCCGTGGATGGTTTGCCTCCGGCGAGCCAGCGGCGCAGAGTGGGCAGGCTCCAATAGTCGAAGATGGTGGTGCGGCCGTCGTAGCCGGAGAAGCCTTCGGCGTCGGTGCCGCTCTCGCCGAGCTCTTGGCCGGAATAGATCATCATCGGGCCGGTGGAGATCATCGTGGCCACCACCAGCGAGGGCAACACCGTGTCGGGCCGTCCGGCGTAGAAGGGCGAGGCATAGCGTTGCTCGTCGTGATTCTCCAAGAAGTTGAGCAGATGCGAGCCCATGCCGTCGACGCGCTGCCAGCAGTCGGTGATGCGGTTGGCCCACGTTTCTCCGCGCTCCACGGCGCGCAGCGTGTCGTAGAGGTTCACCTTGTCGTAGAGATAGTCGAAACCGGCGTCGATGAAGGCGCCGTAGAGGTGGAGCTCATAGATTTCGGCAATGAAGCAGATGCGCGGGCGCTGACGCTTGACCTGCGGGATGGCCCAGCGCCAAAATTCGATGGGCACCATCGAGGCCATGTCGCAGCGGAAGCCGTCGATGCCTTTGGCGGCCCAATAGCGCAAGATGTGGAGCATCTTGTGCCAGGTGGATGGGATGGGGGAGAAATGACACTGTCGGCCGCCGCAATAGTCCACGCCATAGTTGAGTTTCACGGTCTCAAACCAGTCGTTGCGGTCGGGCGAGGCGGTGAAGCAGTCGTTGCCGGAGGCGCGGGCGGGCTCTTCCACGTAGTCGCCGAGATAGACGTTGGTGGGGTTGAACCGTTGGCCGGGGAGATAGTAGAAGTTGTTGTCGGGGGCAAAGGCCATGTCGGTGCGGTCGTCGGCGCCGAGGTCGCGCACGCCGCGGGGGGCCACGTCGGAGTGATACTCGCGGGCCACGTGGTTGGGCACGAAGTCGATAATCACCTTCAGGCCCTGAGCGTGGGTGCGCTCCACCAGCTCCTCAAACTCCTCCATGCGCCGGGCGGGGTCCACGGCCAGGTCGGGATCCACGTCATAGTAGTCGGTGATGGCGTAGGGCGAACCCGCCTCGCCCTTGATCACGTGAGGATTGTTGCGGGCAATGCCGTAGGCGCTGTAGTCGGGGCGATGGGCATGCTCAATGATGCCGGTATACCACACGTGGGTGGCGCCCAACTGCTTGATGGCACGCAGGGCCGATGACGTGACCTGCGCCATCTTGCCGCAACCGTTTTGTTCGATGGTGCCGCAAGCCACGCAATGGTCGTTTTGATTGCCGAACAGACGCGGCAACAGCTGATATATAATCGGTTTCACTATCTATTTGAGTCGAAGTAAATGCTGAGGAATTTCTGCACGAGAGATGGCGCGCATGGTGGCGTGATAGCCGTTGTCGACCAGTCGCTGCAAATCGTGCAAACCAAACACGCGATGGTCGGCCACTTCGTTCACCTCCACGGCCAGGTCGCAGAGGGCCAAGTCGGCGCCGAGATTGGCCTTGGCCATCAATGAAAACGAACTGCGGGCCACGTCGACAATCGAGTTGGTGTGCTTGGTGTGCAGCGGCTTTGGCGAACAGTTCACGCCGATGACGAACTCGCAGAGCGAGCGCAGCGGCTCGGAGGGGAGATTGTGGAGCACTCCGCCATCCACGTAGAGATGGTCGTCGATGGTCACCGGCTCAAACACGATGGGGATGCTGCACGAGGCCATCAGCCGCGGCATCAATTCGCCGGTGGAGAAGGTGCGCTGGCGACCGGTGTCGAGCTCCGTGGCGCAAATCAGCGTGGGAACGGGCAGATGCTCAATCTGCGTCACGCCGGTGGCGCGTTGCACAATCCGGGCAAACTTGTCCATACGGAAAAAGCCCTTGCGCGGCACCACAAACTCCGTGAACGTGCTGAACTTGGCCTTATCGAAAATCTTCAACACCTCGCGCTCCTTCAATCCGGCGCTATAGAGCGTGGCAATCACCGCCCCGGCACTCACGCCGGCCACAATGTCGGGCATCAACCCACACTCGCGCAACGCCCTGATGGCGCCAACGTGCGCAAAACCGCGCGCGCCGCCGCCGCTCAGCGCCAGCCCTATCTTGTATGGTGGATTTTCTGCCTTCATTCGTTTTTCATTTCTGCAAAGTTACCAATTTTTTCCGACATTCCCC
>CAZJWM010000044.1:0-16524 GCA_964549975.1 uncultured Bacteroides sp.
AACGTGAGAGTCACTGAGGGACTGGTGGCAAGAGCGGAGACACAACCAAATATAGCCGTAAATGCCGGTAAAAGTAAATGTTTTACCATAGAAAAAAGAAATTATTAATGGTTTGGTAATTGGTTTGTTATTGCGCGGCAAACTTACTGAAAAAATTTACCCCCCCCTAATATTTTCCGTTAAAAATCCATAATCCCTCCGAAAAAGTTATCAACACTTTGTCAACAACTTATCAACAACTTATCAACAATGCCTATTGTTGCAACTTTCGGGGAAAAGCGTTATCTTTGCAGTTATGGAAAAGCAATCACTTCTGGGACTGACATTGCCGCAGCTGCGCACGGTGTGCGCCGAGTGTGGCCTGCCGCCGTTTGCCGCCAAACAGATGGCGCGATGGCTCTACGTGGCTCGTGCCACCGACATCGACGCCATGACCGACCTGTCGCTCAAGGGGCGCGCCGCGCTGAAGGAGCACTATTGCGTGGGCCGCTATGCCCCCAAGGCTGCGGCAGAGAGCGCCGACGGCACCGTGAAGTATCTTTTCGACGGCGTGGGTGGCCGCGACGTTGAGTCGGTGTTTATCCCCGACCGCGACCGTGCCACGCTCTGCGTCTCCTCGCAGGCCGGTTGCCGCATGGGGTGCACTTTTTGCATGACCGGGCGTCAGGGCTTCCACGGCCAGCTGTCGGCCGGGCAGGTGCTCAATCAGGTGTTGAGCATCCCGCGCAGCGAGGATTTGACCAACATTGTGTTTATGGGCATGGGCGAACCGTTGGACAACGTTGACAACGTGTTGGCCGCCGTGGATATCCTCACAGCGCCGTGGGGCCTGGCTTGGAGTCCGAAGCGCATCACAGTGTCGAGCATCGGCAAATTGGCCGAGCTGCGCCGGCTGCTCACGGAGACGAAGGTCCACGTGGCCATCAGTCTGCATTCGCCTTTCCCCGACGAGCGCCGCGAGCTGATGCCCGTGGAGCGCGCCTACAGCATGCTCGACGTGTTGGAGCTGCTGCGCGGATTCGACTTTGCACATCAGCGACGTCTGTCGTTTGAATATATAATGTGGCGCGGCATCAATGCCGACTTGCGCCATGCCGACGCCCTGGCGCGCCTGTTGCGCGGCATGGACTGTCGCGTCAACCTGATTCGTTATCACTCGTTGCCCGACTCGCCGCTGCAGACGGCCACCACCGCGGAGATGACAGCCTTCCGCGACCGTCTGAACGACGCGGGCATCACCGCCACAATTCGCGCCTCGCGCGGAGAGGACATTCAGGCAGCCTGTGGCATGCTTGCCGGTGAGGCCCGCAAAGGATGATCACGGTGGTGGTGCCGGTCTACAACCGCGCTGACTTGGTGGAGCGGACTCTCCG
This sequence comes from uncultured Bacteroides sp., assembly GCA_964549975.1. Classification (GTDB taxonomy): domain Bacteria; phylum Bacteroidota; class Bacteroidia; order Bacteroidales; family Muribaculaceae; genus UBA3263. The sequence continues at coordinate 1,374 of CAZJWM010000044.1, forward strand.
CTCCATTGCTGCCCAGACGTTGCAGCCGCGCAAGGTGGTGTTGGTCGACAATGCCTCGACCGACGGCACCTTGGAGGTGCTCCGCCGCTGGGCTCAGACGCAGCCTCAGGCGGTGGTGGTCAGCGAGGCGAAACCCGGCGCCGCAGCCGCGCGCAATCGCGGATTGCAGGAGGTTGCCACCCCCTACGTGATGTTTTACGACAGCGACGACCTGATGCCGCCGCGCCACGTCGAGGAGGTCACCGCCGAATTGCGCCGCCGGGGCCTGCCGCAGATAGGCTATTTCCCGGCATTGCTCCACAATCTCGACGGCTCGACGTCGCTCAAACGTGCCCGCGGCCGCGACGTGCTCTACGAGCATATCTTCTCGGCCGTTTTATCCACGCAGCGCATGGTGGCCACGGCCGATTTGGTGCGCCGGGTGGGCGGCTGGAACGAGGAGATGCTTGCTTGGGACGACTACGAACTTGGCGTGCGCCTGCTGCTTGCAGCGCAGAGCGTGGCGCCGCTGACGCTCTCGCGCCCCGTGGACGTGATGCTCCAAGCGGAGTCGATCACCGGCGTGACATTCAGCCAAAAGCAGGGCCTTTGGGAACGCTCGCTCGACGCCATTGAGTGCGCCCTGCGCAATTCGCCGCAAGCGCGCTATGCCCCACTGGTGGACTATCGTCGCGCCATACTCTGCGGCCACTATCGCCGCGAGGGCAACGAAGCCGCCGCCCGCGAATTATTCGAAAAAATCACTCATCGCCGCACGCTGATGCGCCTGGTGGCCGCCTATGCGGCCCACGGCGGACGGGGCGTGCACTATCTTGCGCGCTACGTATGGTGAAGGTGTCGGTGATAGTGGTGACCTACAATCAGCGCGAGTTCATCGGTCGCGCTATCGACAGCGTCTTGGCCCAGCAGACGGACTTCGACCTGGAGATTGTGGTGGGCGACGACGGCTCCACCGACGGCACTCGCGCGGTGTGTGAGGCCTACGCCGCGCGCCATCCGCAAATTCGCCTGATGCCGGAGGCGCCAAACAAGGGCGTGGCCCGCAACTATTTCGACTGCCTTGAGGCTTGCCGAGGTGAGTATGTGGCCGACTGCGCCGGCGATGACGCATGGTGCGACCCTCAGAAGTTGGCCCGACAAGTGGCCCTGCTCGACGCCCACCCCGAGGTGGCATTGACCCACACCGCCTGGCGCACGCGCCGCGTGGACACCGGCGAAGAGGGCCTTCCCGTGGTGCAACGGGATTTGCCTGCGATTGTTGACGGCCGTGTGATGTTGCGCAAGCTCCTGCGCCACGACCGTCCCAACCCCATACACCTCTGCACGGCGCTCTATCGCCGCGACAAAATCATGGCGCTCTACGAGGCCTACCGCGACTTTTGCCGCAGTCAGTGTTCCGAAGATTTCACCATTGAAGCGCTGCTCTCCGCCCACCATCGGGTGGCCTACGAGCCGCGAGTGACGCTGCTCTATTCCGTGGGCTCGCCGCAATCGGTGAGCACCCCGGCCGACCGCGCACGCTCCGCCGCATTCTATCGGCAAACGCTGCTGCTGACCGACGCCTTGGGCCGACTCACCGCCGAGCCGCGCGCCGTCTACGTCGACGCCCTGCAGCAGCTCTACAGCTACGCCCTGGCGCAAGCCGTGGCCGCCCACAGCGCCGCCGAAGTCGCCGCTCTCGACGATGCCCGCCGCGCCCTGCAGCTGCGTCCCCGCCTGAAGGCGCGCCTGCGCCGACTCCTTTGGAATTTAGGTATTACCATATAAACTTTACCCTTCACACTTAACCCACAAACAACTAACGAAATGAAGAAAAAAACTCTCACCGTGGCTGTGATTCTCAGCCTTTGTGCAGCAGTGTCGATGCAATCGTGCATCGGCAAGTTTGCCCTGACCAACCGCCTGCTCTCGTGGAACCAGAGCGTTGGCAATAAGTTCGTCAACGAACTCGTGTTTTTCGCATTCTGGGTGCTCCCCGTCTACGAAGTCTCTGCCCTGGCCGACGTGATCGTGCTCAACAGCATCGAATTCTGGAGCGGCGAAAATCCTCTGGCCTCCACCAAGACTACCAAAATCGAAGGCCACGACGGCCAGATGTATGCCATCCAACGCGATGCCAACGGCTACACCATCACCTCCGAGCAGGATGGCTCAGTGGTGCGCCTCGACTTCAATGCCGACGACCAGAGCTGGAATGTCACCACCGCAGAAGGCGAAACCTACGAAATCTTCGCCTACGTTGACGACACCCACGTGAGCCTCCCCACCGCCGACGGCTCGCGCCGCATAGTCAGCCTCGACGCCGAAGGCGTGATGGCCTACCGCGCCGCCGTGGAGAACACCTACGCGCTTGCGCGCTAATTGAAAATTGATAATTGAAAATTGAAAGTCTTTTAGTTGAAAGTTTTTTAGTTTATAGTCTTTCAGTTTTCAGTCTTTGTCCCTAAAGACCTTAAAGACCTTAAAGACCTTAGGGACCTTAAGGACTTTAGGGAAGCTTTGGACTCTCAACTGAAAACTGAAAAACTCCCGACTGAAGACTTTCAACTTTCAATTTTCTCATCGACGAAGTCGCTTGACGCAGTCAAGAATTTTCAATTACAAAGGCGCAGCGGGAGGAGGATTTTGAAGGTGGTGGCCACGTGGGGCTCGCTGCTTTTCACGTAGATGCGGCCGCGATGATATTGCTCGATGATGCGGCGAGCCAGCGTCAGTCCCAGACCCCAGCCGCGTTTCTTGGTGGTGAATCCCGGATTGAAGATTGTCTTGAAGTTTTTGCGGGCTATGCCGCGACCGGTGTCGGTCACTTCTATGGCGGCCATGTCGCCGTCGCGGAAGGTGGCCACGGTCAGTGAGCCGTGGGCCTCCATGGCGTCTACGGCATTTTTGATTAGATTTTCCATTACCCATTGCAGCAGCGACTCGCTCAGCATCACCGGCAGCGGCTCTTCGGAGAGCTGTTGGCGGAAGTCTACGCTCGAGCTGATGCGCGAGTGCATGTAGGAGCAGGCGTTGCTGACTACCTCGTTGACGTCGCCGGCCTCCATGGTGGGTGGCGAACCGATTTTGCCGAAGCGCGAGGCGATGGTGCTCAGTCGCTGCACGTCTTTGTTCATCTCGGAGATGGTTTCGGAGTCGACGCCATAGGCCGGGAGCATCTCCACCCATGCCATCAGCGACGATATGGGTGTGCCCAGCTGGTGGGCAGTCTCCTTGCTCAGGCCCACCCACACCTTGTTTTGCTCGGCTCGGCGCGAGGTGTTGACGGCAAAGTAGACCACGGCCACGAAAGCTATCATCACGGCCAGCTGCACGTAGGGGAACCAGCTGAGACGTTGCAGCAGGCTTGAGTCTTCGTAGTAGAGGTGTTGCGTCTGTCCCGGCGAGATGACTATGTGGATCACGTTGGCCGACTTTTTCAGCTCTTGCAACTTGTGGAGCAGGTAGCGGCGGTTGGCGTCGGAGAGCACCCACGGCGGCAGCGAGTCGTTGGGCTCCGGGAGTGAGAAATTGCGGTGTTGCAGGATGTTGTCGTCGTCGTCGACCAGCAACACGGGGATGGTGTGATTTGATTCGATGATGGAGAAGAGGAAGTCGATGTCGGTGGTCGACGTGGTGGAGGCAATCTCCTTGGTGGCGTCGGCCCATATCTGCATGCGGCTGCGCTCCTGCTGGCTCAGATCGCGCACCAGCGACGAACTTACCCACAAAAAAGCAGTCACCACGGCCACCGTGATGAGGATGAACATCACGGTGCCGCGGCGACGTATGTCGTAAATGTTAGCCACTGGCTGCTGTGTGTGGGGTGGGGCGGGTAGGCCCGACGGTGAGGATTATGCGTTGGCGATGGCGTCGGCGATGCTCTGCATCTCCTCGGCCGGCAACGTGAGTTTGGGTTTGCGGAAATCCATGTCGGCCTCGCTTTGCAGCGGCACCAGATGGATGTGGGCGTGAGGCACTTCCATGCCCAGCACGGCCACGCCGATGCGTTGGCAGGGTACGGCCTTCTTGAGCTTCAGGGCCACCTTGCGGGCAAACTCCATCAGCGATGCATATTCCTCCGGGGTGAGGTCGAAGAGATAGTCCACCTCGCGGCGCGGAATCACCAGAGTGTGGCCCGGCGCCATGGGGTTGATGTCGAGAAAAGCGAAGTGCTCCTCGTCGGCGGCCACCTTGTAGGAGGGAATCTCCCCGACGGCAATTTTTGAGAATATTGTAGACATGATTAGAAGCCGATTTCCACGATTTCAAACTTCATCACGCCGGCAGGCACGCGGATGTCTACCACGTCGCCCACGGCGTGGCCCAGCAGGCCCTGCGCAATGGGGGTGGAGGTGCCGATTTTCTTCTCCTTGAGGTTGGCCTCGGAGTCGGCCACGATGGTATATTCCATAGTGCCGCCATTGGCGGTGTTTTTGATCTTCACGCGGTTCATGATTTGCACCTCGTGGGTGTTGAGTTTGCTTTCGTCGATGATGCGAGCGGAAGCCACGAGAGTCTTCAGCTGCGAAATCTTCATTTCCAGCAGGCCCTGAGCCTCTTTAGCTGCGTCATATTCAGCGTTTTCACTAAGGTCGCCTTTGTCGCGAGCCTCGGCAATGGCTGCGGATATACGAGGGCGTTCCACCGACTCCATGTAGGCGATTTCGTCCATTTTTTTCTTATATCCTTCCTTGGTCATGTAAGTGATAGCCATGGCGATCGATTCAAATTTTTGAGTTGTTAGTTATTAAGTAATTTATTGGTTTGTAGCAAAAAATAAAGCCCTCGGCGGCTTAACAGCTGCGAGACCTCTCACGTAAGCAAAAGTCGGGTGGGGTATGTTTGAGTAGCGCGCTTCGCTTAACTCTGCAAAGTTATGCAAAGTTTTTGACTTGTGCAAATTCTCTTTCGTTAAAAATTAGCGGCCGCCGGAAAAACGGCGATCCGCTGATGCGTAAGTGCGACGATGCATCGGAGATGCTGCGAACAAGGTGCAGGGCTGGAGCGCGGCGGAGGCGCGCCGTGTGTCAGGTCGGAGACCTGTTCGGTCTGAACACGGGTCGCGGCCCTGCCGCGGCCCGTGTGGCTGTGCGTCACAGCTGCGGCTCGGGGAGCCGCAGTGTCTTGGGCGACTCTTGCATTTACCGAGTCCGGTATATGCTTGTATGGCACCACAATGTGTACCTTCGGCACACATGTATTCTCATCTTCCCACCGTGCACACGGTCGCCGTTGGCTCCCTCTGTGCACGGTTAACACTGAATATGCGCCTCCCGGCGCATCAGCGGCCGCCGGAAAAACGGAGCGAGAGCCGACCCGGAGGGGTCGGCTCTCGCTATTGAAGGGAGCAATGTTTGTTTGCTATTACTGGAGCTTGAAGTTTATGGGCAGGGTGTACCACACGCGCACGGCCTGGCCATTCATCTTACCGGGAATGAACTTGGGCAGAGACTTCACGACGCGCACGGCCTCCTTGTCGAGGTCGGGGTCTTTGCCGCGGGCCACTTTCACTTCGCCGATCGAACCATCTTTTTCAACCACGAACTGCACGGTTACGCGGCCTTGGATGTTGTTTTGAGCGGCTTGTTCAGGGTAGCGGATGTGAGAGCTGAGCCACTTGTAGAGTTCGGCTTCGCCACCGGGGAACTGGGGCATTTGCTCGACGGCGGTGAACACCTTTTCGGGCTCGTGCTTTTCTTCCACCACAACTTCTTGTTTGTGTTCGCGAACGACGGTTACGTCGTCGGTACCTTTGTCGAAGTCGGTCTTACCGAAAGCGGTTTCGGTGGTGGAGAGTTCTTCCTGAGTTTTGATTTCGTCTTCTTTGTTCACTTTATCGTCGTCCACGATTGCGAGCTCGGTCACCTTGACGGTGTTGAGCACCTCTTCGGGGAGGACTTCTTCGGGCTTTTCTTCTTCAAATTTTTGCATTTCCTCTTCGGGCTCTTCTTCGGGCTCTTCGGTTTGGTCAACGAGGGCCGAGAGGTCTTGTTCGTTGCTGAGGGCCTTGTCGGCTTCTTCGGCCTTTTGGAAGGCGCTGACGCCGAGCGAGATGAGGAAGGCAAGAATGATGATCACCACAACGGAGAGCATGGCCAGATTGTGGCGCTTAGCGCTGGATGAGCGCAGGGTGTAGGCGCCAAATTCCTGGTTGCGACCTTCGAAGATAAGGTCGACCCATTCGCGTGATGAAAGATCTACGTCTTTTGCCATATCTTTTGAAATAGGGTTTTAGTCAGTTAAACGTTCATCACATTAGAGTTGGCCGTTGGCTCGTTTGTAGGAGAAGATAAGCAGCGAGTCGATGGCGTTGGTGTTCTCGATTTGATAGCGGGCGATCTGGTTGATCTGCATCTCGTCGAGGGCATTGATCACGCTCTCGTAGCTGGCGTGGGGGCCTGCTTTGATGACCACCACGGGGCGGGTGAGAGTGGAGTCGTTGCGGATTTCCTTAGCGCGGAGCTCGAAGATGGAGTCGTTGGCGGCTTTGTTGGCGCCAAGTTCTCCTGCTTTCCATTGGGCTTTGAGTTCGTCAACGCGAGCCAGCACGTCCTTGTTGTGGTCGTGGAGGATGGCGCGAATGCCATTGCGGAGCACTCCTTGGTCACCTTGGGTGTTGCCGCGGAAGCGCACTTCGTGGAATTTGCGGTTGATCACGTCGGCGGGGATGATGCCGTTGGCGGGGACGTTGATAACTTCGCCGGTGTGGAAAGCCAGGGGCTTACCTTCGTAGTAGTAGACGATGTGTTTGGGGTAGGTGTTGCCGGTGGTTTCATCCACTTCCATAACCACCTGACCCTTTTCATCGCGTTCGGTGTCAAGAATGAGAGTGATGGCTTCCGATTCTTTGGCCTTGTTCATTTGCTCTACGTTGTCGACTTTGTCGTTGGAGGGCAGAGCAATCTGCAGGGTTTGCGACTTGATCATCGTGGTGCAGAGCATGAAGAAGGTAATCAGAAGCATGTTCATATCCACCATGGGGGTGAAGTCCACGTGGATAGGCATCTTCTTTTGGGCGCCTTTTTTCTTACCGCCCTTGTCTGATTGTTCTATCTGTGCCATAATGATTAGTCGTTTTCGGATTTGAGAGCAGTGAGCAAGCTAAACTTGTTGAGCTTGAGGGTCTGCAGGTTGTCGAGCACGGTGCCAACGGTTTCGTAGGGGGTGTCCTTGTCGGCCTTCACGGCGATGCCTTCGCCGGTGCGCTTGATGGCAACGTAGAGGGCTTCGTTGGGTTCGGCGTATGAGCCGTCGGCGAGCTGACGACCGTTGTTACGGTAGTCTTGGGCGACGCGCTGCAGGGCATCCATCCAGATTTGGAATTCGTTGTACTTCTCGGGGTCGCGGTTGCGGTCGATGGGTATACCCACCTTGGCGGGGTTGAACTCCTTCATCACCTTGTCTTGTTCGGTTTGGGGCATATCCAGGAAACCGGGGAGGTCACGCATGGGCACGCCAAACATACCGATTTTAGAGAAGGCTGCAACCTGAGCGACGGTGAAGTTGACCGGAGCACTTGGGTGACGTTCGTTGTAGAGCTTTGAGGCCTGAATCAGCAGGTCGCGGCGGATGTTTTCGCTTGAGTAAACGGAGTCGACGTCGCCGGTGATGCCGATAAAGACTTTACCTTCGGCCGAGCGGTCAACTGTGCCGTCGCTTTTCTGCTCGGCGCCGCTAACCAGGATGGTGACCAGGTCGCTCAGGGGCACCTTGATTTCACTCACGGAGCTCGGAGTGATCACGGTGGTGGGCTCTTTGGCCAGGAAGGTTGAGGTCAACATGAAGAAAGTCAACAAAAGTACGGTCACGTCACTCATCGCGGTCATGTCGATGAGGGTGCTCTTCCTTTTAATTTTAGGCTTTCCCATATTACTTAATGATTTTGTTGGGTTTTAACGTGTTAAGTAATAGCGGGAGATTAGTGTGTAGCCTGGAATGTCTGCACAATCGAGAAACCGATTTCGTCGATAGCGTAGGTGAGGTTGTCGATCTTGTTGGTGTAGAAGTTGTAGGAGATAACGGCACATGCACCGGTGGCGATACCGAAGGCGGTGTTCACAAGGGCCTCGGAGATACCGGTTGACAGAGCGGTTGAGTCAGGAGCACCTGAAGCAGACAGAGCCTGGAAGGACTTGATCATACCGATAACGGTACCGAGCAGACCGACCAGAGTACCCAGTGTGGTGAGGGTGGCCACGATGGGGAGGTTTTGCTGCAGTGAGGGCATTTCCATTGCGGTGGCTTCTTCCACGGTCTTTTGGATGGTGAGAACTTTCTGCTCTTTGGTGAGCTCGGTGTTCTTGTCCATTTCAGCGTAGGCAATCAGGGCGTTGGAAACAACGGCTGCTACGGAACCTTTCTGCTTGGCGCAGAGAGCTTGTGCGCCGGCGATGTCACCCTTGGCGAGGCTGGCCTTCACGTTGGCAACGAACTTGGAGATGTTGCCGCTACCTTTGGCGCTGTGAAGTGCGATGGCACGTTCAACAGACAGCACGATGACGGTGAGGAACAGGGTTTGCAGCACGGGCACGATGATACCGCCCTTGAAGATGGTACCGATGAGGTCTGAGGGGTGGAATTCGCCTTCGAAGAACCACATCGACGTGGGAGCGTCGCCTTCGAATTCGAAGTGGCTGGGGTTACCGAAGAAGAACAAGAAGAGGCATACTGCAACGACGAAGCAGGTCAGAATCACCAGGAAGGCATTCTTGATACCTGTCACGTGTGACTGAACGGGAGCCTTGCCGGTGGGCTTAGCTGAGCTGTTTGAGGTGGAAGATTCCATGATTTTTGTTTTTAAGAAAAATGTAATTTTGAATTAAATAATGTTTGGTTTCGGTTGACATTCCGGGGTTGCTTCCCACAGGGGTGGGCCTACGAAATATCCTCGCAAATTTATCAATCTTTTTTCGCTTTGCAAAATTATTTTCTTGAAAAACGCAATTTTCTGCTGTTTTAGTATGCAATTATAGATTTTTTAGGAGATTAAACGCCGTTTTTGCAAAAAATCACGTAACTTTGCAAATTGCTATGACCTCTGATAGAAAACTCGAAATCGAACAGCGCGCGGTGGAACTGCTGCGCACGGTGTTCGACCCTGAAATCCCCGTCGACATCTATTCGCTGGGGCTCATATATCGTATTGAAATCACCGACGCCGACGTGCTGCAAGTGGACATGACGCTCACGGCGCCCAATTGTCCGGCGGCCGACTTCTTGGTGGAGGATGCTCGCCTGAAGTTGCAGTCGATCCAAGACCTGAAGGGCGTGGAGGTCAACGTGGTCTTCGAGCCCGAATGGACCAAGGATATGATGAGCGAGGAGGCCAAGCTCGAATTGGGCTTCCTCTAAACTCCTTTTATTATATATGGACACCACGCAGCGCACCCTCACCTACTTCATCAGCGACCTCCACTTGGGAGCGTCGTATATCGCCGATCCGCGCGAACATGAGCTGAGGGTCACTCGCTGGCTGCGTCAAATCGCCCCCACGGCCCGACGGCTCTATCTCGTTGGCGACGTGTTGGACTATTGGTATGAATATCGCCACGTGGTGCCCCGTGGATATGTGCGCTTCTTCGGCGCGCTGGCCCAGTTGGCCGACTCCGGGGTGGAGATCACATGGATGATTGGCAACCACGACATCTGGATTTTCGACTACCTGCCCACGGAGTTGGGCATCCGTGTGGTCGACGGCGTGCTGCAAGAGCAAATCGACGGCCACAGCTTCTTGATTAGCCACGGCGACGGGCTGGGGCGCATACCCCGAGGCATGCGCGTGATTCGCACTCTGTTTCGCTCGCGCCTGTGTCAGCGGCTGTTTGCCGCCGTTCATCCCCGTTGGACCGTGGGCCTGGCTTATAGCTGGAGCGCCCACAATCGCCGCAGCCACGCCGCGGCGGCCGCTCCCGAGCATTGCACAGGGGCATTGCATCAATGGCTCGACGAGCAGCCCGAAGCCTCGCGGCCCGAATTCTACGTCTTTGGCCACTATCATGCCCTGGAGCAATTTGCCGTGGGCCGCAGCTCCCAAGCCGTGATTCTCGGCGACTGGATTACGCGCAACAGCTACGCCACCTTCGACGGCACAGAGCTGACGCTCCACACCTATCAGCCCCCGGCAGATTAGCTGATGCGGATTTCGTCGATGTTGACCAAGCCGTGGAGAATGGCGTAGATGGTCAAGCCCGACGGCGAGTGGATGCCAAGTTTTGCGCAGATGTTGCGCCGGTGGGTGGTGACCGTGTGGACCGACACACACATGCGGTCGGCAATCTCCTTATTGGACCATCCGTGGGCTATGGCGCCCACTATTTCGCGCTCGCGGGCCGTCAGGTCGGCCTCCACGTTGCCTATGCCCTGCGTGGGTTGCTCCTCGTCGGCCGAGGGTACACTCGATTCAAGATGCTCCACGGCCGGCACAAACAGCGCGTCTTCCACTCGGCAGTGGTTGTCCAAGTCGTGTTCAAACGTGATGATGTCGAAGAGCACGGCGTTGAGCATATCCACTCTGGCGCCCTCCTCGGCCGAATAGTGAAACAGGAAAATCTCCTTCAACTCCTTGATTTTGGCATCCAGCGGATGGTGGGTTGAGCCGAAGTGGGTGATGCTATAGTTGGCCGAGGCGTTTCCGGCGAGCAGCGCGTCGACGTGGGTAAACACCTTCTCGTCCTCGTAGCGCATGTGAGCGCGCACGTCGTCGGTGTATTCATCGAAAAATTTCACCACAAACACCGAGATGTCGCCGGCGTTGCCCGTGGAAATGGCCTCGATGAGTTTGCGGCGAATCGACGGCAGCGAAAAGTCAAGAAAATAGGCGTGGGCGCGTCGCAGATAGCGCATCAGCGACGGCAACGACACCTTCAGATGCTCATACGGCTTGCGGCTAATCAGATTGGCCACCGCTAAAAATGTGTTAGTATCAACGCCGCAGTGGCGACATACGTCGCTAACCGTGGCGTCGCCAAATCCCAAGGCAATGCCGAATCGACTCAAAGTCATCAGCAATTGTTGGTTGTCCACCAACAAGTCACGCATCTTCGACGTGGCAAGGTATTGTTCAAGTTTCATATCCACAAAGTTACAAAAATTTTTCGTAACTTTGTGAACGAAATTTTCCACACTTGTATAATATGAAACGTATCGTATCCTCACTTTTGACGCTGGCGCTGGGCTGTGCAGCAGCGTCGGCGGGCTATTGGTCGTGCAACCTCAAGCGCATCTCCTGGCCCTCGTTTGCCACTGTGAATCAACCCTTCACGGTGGATCTCTCCGTTGAAAATCCCGCATCGAGCACCGACTCTGTGCGCACCCTGGAGATGACCTATTCGCCCACCGGCGGCACCCCGTCGACCATCACCCTCACCCTGGAACAACCCATCGCTCCCGGCACCACCGACACCATCACCGTCGACCAATTTGCCTGCGACGTCACCGGCAAGGAGGTCTTTGGCCGCATCTCTCTGGGCAGCGTCAACTCCGAGCCCAACTCCGGCAACGACGCATATATCTACCTGGTGTGCGGCAACCGCTTTATCCACCGCAACCTCGTGGTGGAAGAGCAAACCGGAGTGGACTGCGGCTACTGCCCCGCCGGCATCGTGGGCATGGGGCGCATGCGCAAGGCTCACCCCGACGACACCTGGATTGGCATCAGCGTGTTTCGCGACTCACCCATGTGCGTCACCGAATTCGACTACCTGCGCAAACGCATGGGAACAAACGTGCCCAACTCCGTGGCCAACCGCGACTTCGCCTCTAACTACTATCCCACCGAAGTGATTCTCGAAGACCTCTATCAGCGCTACCAAGACGCCGCTGCCATGGCCGGCATCCGTGCGGCTGTGACCCTCGACAAAGAATCCGCCACTGCCACCCTCTCCACAAAAACCTTCTACGCCTTCGACGAAACCGACGCAAACTATCGCGTGGCCTACACCATCGTGGAAGACAGCGTTGGTCCGTACTATCAGCTCAACTACTATTGCAATGACAAGACCTCCCAAGACATTGGCGACTGGGGAAGCTACGGCTCTCGCAAGCAATGGTATTACGACGACGTGGCCCGCGCCGGCTCTAACTACTCCGGCGTGGAAGGCTCCATACCCTCGACGCTCTACTCCGACGACACCTACGACTTTGCCTGCACGGTGGACCTCTCCGTCATTACCAACACCGACAAAGCCTCAATCGTGGTGATGGTGGTCAACTCCTCCGACGGCCAAATCGAAAACGCCGTGCGCCGCCGCCTCGACGGCTCCGAAAACGACGACCTCTCCGCCTCCTTAGGCGACATGAGCTCAATCCGTAGCGTCAACGCTGCCGACGCAGGCGAAAACGGAAGTGCCGAAGTCATCAGCCGTCACGACCTCCAAGGTCGCCGCATCGACTCCGGCACACGAGGCATCGTCATTGAACGTCTCAGCGACGGCACAGCTCGCAAACGCCTGCTGCACTAATCGCACATATCTATATTGGAATCAATGAGTGTCAAACCACCAGTCGGTGTCGGTCTTCGACGCCGTCTGCTCATTGGTTGAGATGCTCGACGTGGTGATGCCGCCATATGTGGTGATCTCCTTGGGCCCACGACGCGCCGTGTAATATTTCGGCGTATTCCGCTTGTAAGGCACAGCCTCGGCAAATGCCTGCTCAAACTCGGCCCACAGCTCCGAATCAGTGCACTGGTGGCGCACCACGTCTTCCATGTCATAGAAAATCGTCGGCGAATAGCCATCCATGGCCTGCACATCATCAGGATTAACCAACAGCAACGGACACGCCGCATTGATGCGCTTCATCACCGCCGCCAAATCGTCCAACTTCGAACAATCCGTCACGGCTATCGTGCCATAAGGCGACGAATAACTGATATAAAAATCGTAGAACGCATCACACACAGCTTCGTAGTCCACGTCGCCAATCAAATACTTTCCACACGTCTGATAAGGAAACCCATAAGCCATCACCTCCGTGGGACACGCAATCAAATGACGCGTCACCCCTCGCAACTCATAAGCCACCTCCACAGACGACATATAGCAATCGTCAAACAGAATATAATCCATCGTCATCTTCGCCTCCTCAATGCCATGAGCCAACGTGGAGATATCAATCACATATCCCCAACTCAACCCGCCAAAATAGCGCGTCAGCGGATTGCCCGCCGCGTCGGTAATCTCAAAATGCATCGGCTCAGCCACGCTTCGCGAATCCGGAGCCATCAACGACGACGGCAACCAGCCCATCCCATGGCAACCGATAATCATGCTATAATGATCGGCCGGGGCCAAAGCCTTAACCTTCTTAAGCATCGACGTGATGCCATACTCCGTGGTAAACTCCGGATTACTATAATGCTCCACCGTGTCCATTGCACACGTGGCGCCATCCTGAGGCTTCAACTCAATCAAATCAACCTCCTCAGGCGACGACTCAATGCACACCACCACGCGCTCGCGCCCGCTGCTGCGCTGCGCAAACATCGTGGCAAAATCATCAATATTCTGCAAAAAATATGACTTCAAATTCGTGCTCCACGGATAGAACATCACCACAGTGCGTTCCACCGGCTCCGTCGGCTCCGGATCCGGTTCCGGCACCGGCCCTTCCTTGCTCGACGAGCAGCCCGTGCTCGCCAGCATCAGCCAGCCCATTGCAAATAATAAAAAGCGTTTCATGTCGGTAAAAGCGTTTCTTGTCTGCGGCAAAATTACACAAATCCCCCATAAAAACCAAGAATTTGCCCCAAAATCCTTAAAAAACGCCAAAAAGTGAACTTTTTTCTCCCAAACACTTGCACAATTCAGAAAAACTCCCTACCTTTGCACCCGTAATCACAACAGGTGCCATAGCTCAGTTGGTAGAGCAAAGGACTGAAAATCCTTGTGTCCCCGGTTCGATTCCTGGTGGCACCACAAACTCAAATCGGAAGTCATTGATTTTCAATGACTTCTTTTCGTTTACATAGCCTTTAGTCCCCGGTTTTGTCCGAAATATGTCCGAAACTTTATGCTTTGCTGTGGTTGCGTCGGGTTGTTTGACTGTTGGATGATAAAAAAGTGACCCGCCGGCAGTTCTGCGGGATGCAGATGGTTTTAGATTTATATATTCACAAATAAGTCGTCGGCTGTGATTTGCGAATGGATGTTGTTCATTGAATAGGAGTTCTTCACGAGACCGGAATTGGTAATCATGGTCAGTGCGATTCCTTTACGTGTTTTTGTCAGCAAACGGAACAGAGCGACCTTATTGCGCAGATTTTCCATATATTTTTTGTCAATCGTATAAGGACCGTCTGAATATTTTATCTCGCAAAGATTGATTACTTTGTCGCTGCGATCAATCAAAAGGTCTATTTGTGCTCCGGGATGCTCCTCTTTAGCAGCAGTGCACCATGAGTATTCATTTGAAATCACACCGTTTATTCCCAAAGCTTTCTTTATCTGCTCTGAGTGCAAAAGGCATACGCGCTCGAAGGCAAGTCCACACCATGAATGAAAAATTGGAGCCATCTGTATCTTCGACCAATAATTGGCATCTGTATTCTTCCTGCCTTCCATAAATTTGAAATAGAACAATGTGAAATTGTCTATTAACTGATAGAGCGCGTTCTTCGCCTTTGAACCAATTGCCAGATATTTACGGATGAAACCGCAATTCTCTAAATCTTCCAAATACTTGGTTATATGTCCATTTGTCTTGAGATTGGCACTTACAATTATATCCTCACGGGTCATGCCAATTTTCTTTTTTGCCAAAGCTGTTATTATATCAAGATATGGTTCAGGCTGCTTAAATAACGATGAGTATAACTCCCTAAACTCATTTCCCAATTTGGGATTTCTTCCAAAGAGCAATGCGTCAATATTCTGTGGCAAACTGAACGATTTGTTTAGCAGTGACCAATAGAACGGTATGCCACCAAATATCATATAGGCCTCAATTACCTCTTGTCGTTCCATGGGTAGATTGATGCTTTTTGCATATAACTCACACTCATGCAAGCTGAAAGGCTGTAGATGGATTTGGTTGTTTAATCTGTTATGTAAGCCACCTCTGTTTTTAAGTATCTTCTTTACCATCCAAGAAGTGGCAGAACCACAGACAATAAGAAGGATGTCTTTTCTCGCAGATGCCCAACCATTCCAGAAGTTCTCAAAAGCAGGCA
>CAZJWM010000045.1:0-16510 GCA_964549975.1 uncultured Bacteroides sp.
CCCACACCCGTTTAACCCCATTGAAAAATATTTTCACTTTAACTTTCGTTAACGCAGCGCCGCTCGCGCCACCGCCCGAATCAGCGACTTTAGGGGCCTTAGCGACTTTAGCGACTTTAGGGGCGCGGAGCTTGGCGAGGTGCGAGATTTTTCGTAATTTTGCAGCAACATAAAAGTGTACTTCCTATGATGAACTATCTTTTTAAGAAGATGACGGCAGCCGTGGCTGTCGCCTTGTGCTACGGCATCGGCAGCGCCGAGGCCCCTAAAGATTATTATGCGAGCTGCGAAGATCTCGGCGGCAAGACGCTGCTGGTGCAGCTCTGCTCCGTTGTGGGCAATCCGAACGTGACGAGCTACAACGGACTTTGGACAACCTATCTCACCTCCGACATCGACGAAAACGGCAAAATTTGGGATATGTATTCCACCAAGCGCTGGACTCCGAAGTCGGATCAATGCGGCAACTACAAGAACGTGGGCGATTGCTACAATCGCGAACACTCCTTCCCCAAGAGCTGGTTTAGCGATAAGAGCCCGATGTATAGCGACGCTTTCCACATCTACCCCACCGATGGCAAAGTCAACGGCCAACGGAGCAACTACCCCTACGGCGAATGTGCCAACGGCGTGACATTGGAGTCGAACGGCGGCGTGGATGCCAAGGGGCGACTCGGAGCGTGCACCTTCAGCGGCTACACCGGCACGGTGTTTGAGCCCGCCGACGAATATAAAGGCGACCTTGCGCGCACGTATTTCTATATGGCGGCATGCTATAACGACAAGATTGCATCGTGGAGCAGCGACATGCTCGCCGGCAACAACTATCCCGCCTACACCACCTGGGCCGTGAACCTTCTGCTGAAATGGAACGAACAAGACCCCGTGAGCGAGAAAGAGCTGAAGCGCCAAGAGGCCGTCTACGCCGTGCAGGGCAATCGCAACCCCTTCATCGACCATCCCGAAATGGCCGACTACATCTGGGGCGATAAGAAAAATGAGACATGGAGCTCCGCGGCGCAGAGCGGAAGCAGCGGCGTGGAGAGCGTCACGGCGTCCGTGAGCATGAACGTCACCGCCGGAGCGGGCACCATCCGCGTGGTCACCGGCGAAGAATGGACACCGCTGACCATTTGCGGCATCGACGGTGTGGTGTGGTTCGACGGCAAGGTGGCCGAAGAGGAGACCTTCGACGTTGAACCGGGCATCTACGTGGTGCGCGGCGCCGACAACGTGTGGCGACTACTCGTTAAATAAGTCGTGGAGCACCGGCAGTGAACGCAGCTGACGCAGGTTCACGTGGTGCAAAGTGTAGAACTCAAGAATCAAGTCTAACACGCGTGCGCGCTGCGCACGCGTGTATTTATATATGTGCATTGTGTCCCATTCGATGCGCGAAAGCCTCTGCAGCGCCTGCGCCTCGAGGGGTTCAAGCCAGTCGGCGTGGAGCGGCGGAGTGGCGCGAAACACCGCGTCGCGCATGTCGAACACATACCTGGGGCGCCAGGAGCCGCCGTCGGGACAGATGCCCACAAATTGGCCCAACTTCATCAGAAACGCCAGATGGAAATTGGCCACCGGCGTGGCAGGGTCGTTCAATCGGCGCGCCGCGTCCACGATAAACTCAAAGAGCAACGGTTCCGACTCGCTCTGACGCAACACTGCGCCGAGCACATCGGCCAAAAACAGCGCCATCGAAGCGCGCAGCGGATCGCACATGAGATGTTGCGCCACGAAAATCGGTCGGGGTTCACGCATCTGCATCAACTCTCTGCCCGGAGAAGACGACGCCACACACTGAATGGGGCAGAGCGGGCGCAGCAGCGCACGCCGACGCTGCGCCTCACGCGAAGCGCCGGCCGGGAGCAAAAACGACACGCGGCCCATCTCCAGCGAGTAGGCCGCGAGGATCGACGAGCGGTCGTTGTAGGGGGTGATTCTGAGCGGAATTATCGAAATTTGGCGTAACATAACATGAAAAATGCATAATTTCAACGCGAAATTAGAAAAATATTTGCACAATTCAAAAATTCTCCGTAAATTTGCACTCGCTTTCGGGGGACTCCCCTACGGCACGATGGCCCATTCGTCTATCGGTTAGGACGCAAGATTTTCATTCTTGAAAGAGCAGTTCGATTCTGCTATGGGCTACCGAAACAAAACAACAACGAAACTAACAATTAACAGAAATGGCAAACCACAAGTCGTCACTGAAAAGAATTCGCCAAACCGAAAGCCGCCGTCTTCGCAATCGTTACTACGAGAAGACAGCTCGCACCGCAGTGCGTCGCATCCGCAAGATGACCGACAAGGCTGAGGCACAGGCCGCTCTTAACAAATTGACCGCCCTTCTGGACAAGATGGCTCGCAAGAACACCATCTCCAAGAATAAAGCTGCCAACCTCAAGAGCAAGCTCCAACAGCACGTAAATTCTCTCGCAGCGTAAACAGCCGCGAGAGCCCATCCATGGCCCATTCGTCTATCGGTTAGGACGCAAGATTTTCATTCTTGAAAGAGCAGTTCGATTCTGCTATGGGCTACCGGGTTAAACAAAGGGCTTATTAGCCTAAACTATTGACGTCCGTCGTCGCGCAAGCGAAAACGGACGTCAATGTTTTTATGCCCCTACCCCACCGGCTCAGGCGCCGCGGGGCGGGGGCACGTCTCACACCCGCGAGGCGGGTGCGAGAATAAGGTCGGCCACGGTCATCGCCGCCATGGCTTCGACCACGGGGACGGCGCGCGGCAAGACGCACGGGTCGTGGCGGCCGCGAGCGTGGAGCGTGGTGGGGAGGCCGTCGTCGGTGATGGTGGAGACCTCGCGCAGCAGAGTGGCCACAGGCTTGAAGGCCACGCGCAGCGTCACGGGCATGCCGTTGGAAATGCCGCCCTGAATGCCGCCGCTATGGTTGGTGCGAGTGGAGACGAAGCCTTCGGCGTCGACCTGAAACTCATCAATCATCTCCGAGCCGCGATGGAGGCAGCCCTCGAAACCCATGCCAAACTCCACGCCCTTAACGGCGGGGATGGTGAGCATAGCTTCGCCCAGACGCGAATTCAGTCGGCCAAAAAGCGGCTCGCCCACGCCGGCCGGGAGGCCCGCAATGCGGCAACGGAGATATCCGCCGATGGTGTCGCCCTCGGCGCGCACCTGCTCAATCAGCTCCACCATGCGGGCGGCAGCCTCGCGGTCGGGGCAGCGCACAATGTTGCTCTCAATGGCCGCAGTGGAGATTTCCGCCTGCGGGTTCATGGCCACGTGGCCCACCTGCTCCGTGAAGGCCACCACAGAGATGCCCCTCAACTGCAGCAACTGCATGGCCACGGCGCCGCCCACCACACGGCAGGCCGTCTCGCGCGCCGAGGCACGGCCGCCTCCGCGATGGTCGCGCAGGCCATATTTGGCGGTGTAGGTATAGTCGGCATGGCTCGGGCGGAAAGCGTGGCGCATCTCCTCGTAGTCCGAGCTGTGTTGGTTGCCGTTGTGGATGATGAAGCCGATGGGAGTGCCGGTGGTGACCCCCTCGAAAAGGCCCGATAGGAGCTCCACGCGGTCGGATTCTTGGCGCTGAGTGGTGATGGCGCTCTGGCCGGGGCGACGGCGGTCGAGTTGACGTTGCACGGCCTCCACGTCGAGATGAAGGCCCGCGGGCACACCGTCGATGACGCCGCCGATGGCGGCGCCGTGGCTCTCACCGAAGGTGGTGAGGCGGAAATTATGTCCGAATGTGTTCATTTTGTAAGGTCAGCTAATGTGGCGTGAGTGAAGTCAACCAAGTCGGCGGGAGCGATGGCCAGCTGCAGGCCGCGTTGGCCCGCGCTGATGTAGATTTCGTCGAAGTCTGTGGCCGTCTGATGGATGAAGATAGGGAACGGCTTTTTCAGCCCTATGGGCGAGCAGCCGCCGCGGATGTAGCCCGTGAGAGGGAGCAGCTCCTTCATGGCTATCAAGTCGGCCTTCTTGGCGCCGGCCACTCGGGCGGCTTTCTTCAGGTCGACCTCAGTGTTGCCCGGCACCACGCACACAAAGTGGCCCACGCGCTCCCCTTCGAGCACCAGGGTTTTGAACACGCGATTGATGTCCTCGCCCAGCGACTCCGCCACATGTTGCGCGGCCAAGTCTTCGGGGTCAAACTCGTAGGGCACAAGGCGATAGGCCACCCGCGCCGCATCCAGCAGACGTGCTGCATTGGTCTTGTTGATTTTCGTTGCCATAATCAAACACAAAATTACGTTTTTTTTGCGAAATCTCCACCCTAAATCCGCTCAATTGCGGCGGAGGAAGCGCGAGAGCAACTCGCGCTGAATCTGCGAACCCAGCAGGGCATTGGCGCCGAGATAGAGCGCGGCGGCCACAGCCAGCGACACCAGGCATTGCAGCCAGGGGTTGAGCGTGAGCGCTGCAGCCGCAAAATAGCCGGCCGAGACGGCCACCACGGCCAGACAGAGATAGGGCAGATTGTGGAGCAACACGGCCAGAGGGCCGAGACCCGTGACGCGGCGCACAATCAGCAGCGTGGCCACGTAGGCCACAGCCGACGCCGCAATCTGGCCATAGAGCATCAGCGCCATCCCATCCTCGCGGCCCAGCAGCGGCAGACAGGCCACCAACGCCGCCAGCGCCACCCCGTCGCGAAGCAGCTCCGAGAGCATCAGCGCACGAGCGCGGCCCACGGCCAGAATGTAGTTTGCCGCCAGCGACGTCAACACCGTCAGCACCCCGCGCACCAGCAGCAGGCGGAAGAGCAGAATGGCGTCGTCCCACTTCGTGGCAAACATCAGATGAAACAGCGGCGTG
This sequence comes from uncultured Bacteroides sp., assembly GCA_964549975.1. Lineage (GTDB taxonomy): Bacteria > Bacteroidota > Bacteroidia > Bacteroidales > Muribaculaceae > UBA3263. The sequence continues at coordinate 4,800 of CAZJWM010000045.1, forward strand.
GACTCCGCAATGAGCCAGCCGAAACACGCAAACAGCGCGTAGGCCGTGGCGCGGTTGATTTTCGTCATCACGCGGTGGAGACGTTGGCGGTCGTCTTGCACCTCGGCAAGCACCGGCAGAAACGACGACGTGAGCACCTGCGAAAACGACGTGACGCCCATTTTGCTCCACTTGTCGGCCTGCGTGTAGACCCCCAGCGGAGCTATGCCCACGCGGTTGCCGATGAAGAAACTATAGATGTTTTGAAAAATCAGATTGAGCATCGACTGACCCATCACGCCACTGCCCACGCGGAAAAACGAGCGCAACGCCGCAAACGAGAATGCCATATCCGGTTTCCAGCGCACGATTATCCACAAAATAGCCGTCTTGGCTCCGGCGGCCACCACCGACTGCCACACCAGCGCCCATGCGTCGCAGCGCGTCAGGGCCAAGTAGATGCCCACGATGCTGCCCAAGGCCAGCCCCAGACAGTTGGAGATGGCCACCGGACGCGGGTTCATCTGCTTGATCATGCGGTTGGCCTGCACGATGGCGGCGGCGTTGAGGATGAACGTCAGAAACATGGCGCGCGCCAGCGGGATGATGCGCACATCGTTTTGAAACCAACGCGCAATCAGCGGAGCGCACACCCACAGCAGCGCGTAGAGCGCCACAGCCATGGCCATGTTGAACCAAAACACCGTGCTGTAGTCGGTCTGCGTGGGGGCCTTGCGCTGAATCAGCGCCGAGGCAAAACCGCTCTCAATGAAGAGCGATGCAAAACTTTGAAACACCAACACGGCGCCCACCAGGCCGAAGTCTTCCTTGGGCAAAAGGATGGCCAACACCACGCCCGTGACGGCGTAGAGCACTTGAGTGGCAAGCTTGTCCACCAGATTCCACTTGACGCTGCGGGCCGCGTCGGCGCGAAGGCTCACTCTGCTTTGTAGAGTTTAAGGCCGATGGCCATTGACTTGGTGATTTCCGGCGAGCCGAGATAGTAGATGGAGGTGGAGCCGGCACCGCTGACTTTCAATTTCTTCGAAGCGTTGACGCCTATGGTGCCCGTGCCGGTGCAGGTGCAGGAGGCCGATTCGGCCTCGAGAGCGTCGGCTTGGATTTGGCCCGTGCCCGTGAGGGTGAACGCGGCCTTGCTACACGTGCCGCCCAGGGCTATGCGGCCGCCGCCGGTTTTCAGTCGAGCGGCCACGTCGGTGGCATCCAGGTGGCGCACAGAGATGGCGCCGTTGCCCACGAGGTTTGCCTCAAACGACGGCACGGAGACCGGGTCGAGCACACGCACGGCGCTGTCGGCCTCATTGGTGACCTTCAGCAGCGAGCGCGAGCGCACCGTGATGGTGGGAAGGCCTTCGGCGCGGGCGTCTTCCGGGACGGTCAACGTGATGGTGAGTTTGCCCTTCTTGCAGGAAAATTCCGTCCACGAAGCCATGGCGTCGGGGCAGGAGAAAGAGACCACGCCGGCGGAGTCGGCCGAGATGCGATGGTCCACATTGACGGCGCCTTTGACCACCAGTTCGTTGAAGTCGCCGATGTTGATGTTGTAGTCTTTGACAGTTTGGGCGGAGGCGGCGCAGAGCGAAGCCAGAGCGGCCACGGCCAACAAGAGTGTGCCTTTGATTGTTTTCATTGCGGGGATGAGATGGGGTTAAAGAGTTTGCTGCTGAGTGAGCTGCCGCTCCACGTCGGCCAACAGCTCAAGGAGTTGCTCCGGGGTGTTGGCGCGAAGGATTTCGATGCGACGGGCTCTGAAATTAGGTATTCCTTTGAGGATTGGGGTCACCGCCAGATGGCGGCGTATGTGGAGAATGCCGCGCAGCGGGTCGATGCGTTCCACGCTCTCGAGGATTTGGCGGCGCAGCATTTCAAATTTTTCATGCAGAGTGAGCGGGGTGCCCTCCTTGAGCTCGCGGAAAATCCACGGGGCACCGATAGAAGCACGTCCCACCATCACGCCGTCGACGCCGTAGACGTCGAAAGCGCGGCGCACTTGCTCGGCAGAGCAGATGTCGCCGTTGCCAATCACGGGGATGTGCAGTCGGGGATTGGCCTTGACCTGAGCGATGGCCTCCCAATCGGCCTCGCCTGTGTACATTTGCGAGCGCGTGCGGCCATGGACCGTCAGCGCGCTGATGCCGCAATCTTGGAGCTGTTCGGCCAGCTCGACGATGATTTTGCTGTTGTGGTCCCAACCCAAACGAGTTTTCACCGTCACCGGGCAACTCACCGCATCGACCACAGCACGCGTGATTTCCAGCAGTTTGGGCACGTCGCGCAGCAGACCCGAGCCGGCACCCTTGCCCGCCACTTTCTTCACCGGGCAGCCGAAATTGATGTCGAGCACGTCGGGCCGGGCCTGCTCGGCAATGCGTGCGGCTTGCGCCATGGTGTCCGGTTCGCGACCGTAGATTTGGATGGCCGTTGGGCGTTCCACGGGGTTGATTTCCAGCTTGCGAGTGGTGGATGGGATGTCGCGCACCAGCGCATCGGCGCTGATAAACTCGGTGTAGGTCATGTCGGCGCCCATCTCCTTGCACATCAGGCGAAACGAGGAGTTGGTCACATCTTCCATAGGGGCAAGCAGCAGCGGACGGTCGCCCAGGTCTACGTTGGCTATCTTCATAGGGTGATTTGCTGGGCCTCGATGCCCGAGTGGAGGAACATTGAGGCTGTTTCTGAAAATTTTAGGGCGTTTTCAGTGGTGAGATATTGGCAGGAGCCGCCGCGGCTGAGGCGTGCGGCCATGTCGGGGTGGCGGCGGAGATAGTCTTGGAGCGAACGGGCCACGATGGAGCCCTGCTTGATGACGTTGACGCCGTCGGGCAGATAGCGCTGAATCTTGGCTTCAAGCAGCGGATAGTGGGTGCAGCCCAGCAGCAGCGCGTCGATTTGCGGGTCGCGGCTGAAGAGGGCTCGGATATATTTCTCCACGAAATAGTCGGCGCCGGGGCTGTTGGCCTCGCCGTTTTCCACCAGGGGCACCCACATGGGGCAGGCCTGGCCGGTGGTGACATACGTGGGGTGGAGTTTGGCAATCTCCAAGTCGTAGCTGCGCGAGGCGATGGTGCCGGGAGTGCCCACCACGCCGATGTGGCCCGTGCGCGTGAGCGAGCCCAGGGCCTCCACCGTGGGGCGAATCACGCCCAAGACTCGGCGCGAGGGGTCGATGCGCGGCAGGTCGACCTGTTGGATGGTGCGCAGGGCCTTGGCCGAGGCGGTGTTGCAGCCGAGAATCACCAAGCGGCAGCCGCGGCTGAAGAGATGCTCCACGGCTTGGAGTGTGAAGCGATAGACCACGTCGAAAGAGCGAGTGCCGTAGGGGGCACGCGCGTTGTCGCCAAGATAGAGGTAGTCAAACTCCGGCATCAGCGAGCGGATGCCTTGGAGGATTGTCAGCCCGCCGTAGCCGGAGTCGAATATTCCAATCGGACTTTGCGTCACTTTTGGTTGAGTTGCTTAAGTTGGTCGCGGATTTCGCCCAGCAGCACTTCCTCCTTGGAGGGTTCGGCGGGAGCTGCAGGGGCCTCTTCGGCCTTCTTCTGGAACTTCATCATCAGACGGAGCACGCAGAAGATGCTCAGGGCGATGATGAGGAAGTCGACGATGTTTTGGATGAACATGCCATAGTTGAGGGTCACGGCTTCGGTGACCACTTCGCCGGCTTCGTCGAGCACGGCGGGATGGAGCTCAGCGCTCAGTTCGGTGAAGGAGACGCTGCCGGTGGCGCAGCTCACCAGAGGCATGATGATGTCGCTCACGAGCGACGACACGATTTTGCCGAAGGCACCGCCGATGATCACACCGACAGCCATGTCGAGCACATTGCCTTTCATGGCGAATGCCTTAAAGTCAGAGAAAAAACTCATAGTGATTAAATGTTTTGGTTAGAAAAAATGGGGTTTATGTAAACGAGTCTTTGAAGCCGAGAAAGTAGAGCACGCCGTCGAGACCGATGGTGCTGAGGCTTTGTTCGGCCGTTTGTTTCACTTTTGGTTTGGCGTGGAAGGCGATGCCCAGGCCGGCTGTGGCGAGCATGGGCAGGTCGTTGGCGCCGTCGCCCACGGCTATGGTTTGGGCTATGTCGACGTGTTCCACCTGGGCCAGCAGTCGCAACAGTTCGGCCTTTCGGCGGCCGTCGACGATGTCGCCCAAGTGGCGTCCGGTCAGGTGGCCGGTGTCGTCCACTTCGAGTTCGTTGGCGTAGACGTAGTCGAAGCCGAAACGCTGCTTCAGGTAGTTGCCGAAATAGGTGAAACCGCCCGAGAGGATGGCCGTCTTGTAGCCGGCGCGTTTGAGCACGGTCATCAGTCGCTCCATGCCTTCGGTGATGGGCAGATTTTCGGCAATCTCCTTCATGACGCTCACGTCGAGGCCGCGCAGCAGGGCCACTCGTCGGGTGAAGCTTTCGGTGAAGTCTATTTCGCCGCGCATGGCGCTCTCGGTGATTGCCTTCACTTGGGAGCCCACGCCGGCTCGCATGGCCAGCTCGTCGATCACTTCGGTTTCGATGAGCGTGGAGTCCATATCGAAGCAAATCAGGCGGCGCGTGCGGCGAAACACGTTGTCTTCCTGGAAGGAGATGTCCACGTCGTTGGCCGAGGCAATCTCCAGGAATCGACGCGAGAGGTTGGCGCGGTCGGCGGGGGTGCCGCGCACGGCCAGCTCGATGCAGGTTTTGGCGCGGTGGCCCGCGTCGGAGTCGGGGTTGAGCGACACACGTCCGGTGAGTCGCTTAATATTTTCGATGTTGAGCCCTTGGGCGGCCACTTCGGCCGTGAGTTTGGCGATGTGGTCGGCCGTGAGGCGGCGTCCGAGCATGGTGATGATCCAGCGACCGCGGCCTTGCATGGTGACCCACTGCTCATAGTCGTCGGGCTCCGTTGGGGTGAAGCGAATGTTCAGACCCAGGTCGGAGGCCTTGTAGAGGAGCTCCTTGAGGATTTCGCCGGAGATGGCGCTGTCGGTCTTAATCAGCAGACTCAGCGAGAGATAGTGGTGGATGGTGCTCTGGCCGATGTCGAGAATCGTGGCGTGATGGCGGCCGAGGATTTCGGTCAGCGCGGAGGTCACTCCGGGGTGGTCCACTCCGGTGACGTTGATGAGGATAATCTCGAGCTGCGGATGTTTTTTCATAGGCTGTGATAGTTGATTAGTCCTTTCATGGGATGATGCACAATTGAGGCCACGGGGCGCGAGGCCTCGGCGGCCACTTGGCGCAGTTCGTCGGCAAACGCGGCGGCCACGCCCCCCACGCAGTGGAGCTCCACTGAGGCGGGATAGCGGCTGAGGTCGGCCTCAAACAGCCTGCGCAGACACTGCACGATGAGCCCGTGCAACTCACGGCGCCGCTCGGCCACGAAGGGCACCAGCGAGGCCAGGAAGCGGTTGGCCGCAGGCTGCGTGTAGACGCGGCTCACAATGGCGGCATAGTCCATCTGCAGCCACTGCTCCAGCTCGGTGCGAATGCGCGCGGGCAGCAGCCCCTTGTAGGCGGCGGCCAGGAGCTCCTTGCCCATGGCGGCGCCGCTGCCATAGTCGCCGATGATGTATCCCATGGGTGGAACGTTGGCCACAATGGCGCGGCCGTCGTAGAGGCAGGTGTTGCTGCCGGTGCCGAGAATGGCCACAATGGCCTGACGGGTGCCGGCGGTGGCGCGGGCGGCGCCGAGCATATCGGAAGCCACCTCCACGGCGGCCGAGGGTGCGCAGCCCACGGCGCAACGCAGCGCTCGCTCCACCTTGGCGGCCACCTCAGCGGAGATGCATCCGGCGCCGTAATAGTGAATCTCATCCACCGCAGCAGGCGCAGCCGGGAAGGCCCCGGCCATCTCATCTTGGCTCATCATCAGCGCGTTGACCCCCTCCGAAGCATATTGCTTCAGAGATCCGTCGGGCGCGATGATGCACCAGTCGATTTTCGTGCTGCCTGCGTCGGCAATGAGTTTCATTCTGTTGGGGGGGGATAATGAATTACACGTTGAAACGGAAGTGCATGATGTCGCCGTCTTGCACCACATATTCTTTGCCCTCGACGTTCATCTTGCCAGCCTCTTTTACGGCGGTTTCCGAACCCAGGGTCACATAGTCGTCGTATTTAATCACTTCGGCGCGGATGAAGCCCTTCTCGAAGTCGGTGTGGATGATACCGGCACACTTGGGGGCCTTGCTGCCGCGGGTGAACGTCCAGGCGCGCACCTCGTCGGGGCCTGCGGTGAAGTAGGTTTGCAGGTCGAGCAGCGCGTAGGCTGCGCGAATCAGACGGCTCACGCCGCTCTCCTCCAAGCCGATTTCGTGGAGAAACTCCTGACGCTCCTCAAAGGTGTCGAGTTCGGCGATTTCGCTCTCGGTTTGAGCGGCCACAATCAAGATTTCGGCATCCTCATCCTTGACGGCCTCGCGCACGGCCTCAACGTAGGCGTTGCCCGTGGCTGCCGACGCATCGTCGACGTTGCACACGTAGAGCACCGGCTTCGAGGTGAGCAAAAAGAGTTCGCGGGCAAACTTCTGCTCGTCGGGGGTGTCGAACGTGACGGTGCGAGCGGGCTTGCCGGCCTCCAGGGCGTCTTTATATTGTTGGAGCACGTCGGCCTGCATACGGGCCACCTTGTCGCCGCCGGTTTGCGCCTGCTTCAGCGTCTTGGCCAAGCGTGAGTCTACGGTCTCCAAATCCTTGATTTGCAGCTCATAGTCGATAATCTCCTTGTCGCGCACGGGGTCGACGGAACCGTCAACGTGGGTGATATTGTCGTTGTCGAAGCAGCGGAGCACGTGGAGAATGGCGTCGGTTTCGCGGATGTTGGCCAGGAACTTGTTGCCCAGGCCCTCACCCTTGCTGGCGCCCTTGACCAAACCGGCAATATCCACAATCTCCACTGTGGCGGGCACCACCGAACGGGGTTTGCACAGCTCCACCAGCCGCGTCAATCGGTCGTCGGGCACGGTGATCACGCCCACGTTTGGCTCGATGGTGCAAAAGGGGAAGTTGGCGCTCTGCGCCTTGGCGTTGCTCAAACAGTTGAAAAGGGTGGACTTGCCCACGTTGGGCAGACCCACTATTCCGCATTGTAGTGACATAGTGATGTTGCTATTTTCCTAAAGTTTATAACTGCAAAATTACAAAAAATCTCCCACTTTGTTTCCCAAAAAACTCGTAAATTTGCACTCCAAATCAATCTGCCCTACACAATGAGAAAGATTCTTGCCGCGGCAGCCCTGACGCTGACGCTGATAATTGCCCTGACAAGCTGCCAACCCTCGCCGGCCGAACGCCACGCCTGCGCGCTGATGGATGAGGCCGAAAAGCTCATAGAGACGCAGCCCGCAGACGCCTTGCAGCTGCTCGACAGCATTGACGCAAAGGCGATTACCTCAAAAGAAAACGCCGCGCGCCACTCCCTGCTGCTGAGCATGGCCCTCGACAAAAACTATATCGACACCACATCGCTGGCCGTGATTCAGCCCGCCGCCGACTACTATCTCCAACACGGCACGCCCAAGCAACGCCTGCGCACCTACTACTATCAAGGACGCATCTACCAAAACCGCAACGACGAAGAGAACGCAATGTTTGCCTTCATCAACGCCGCCAAAGCCGACCCCGCCATCACCGACACCCTCACCTATGCCCGCACCCTCGTGGCCCAAGGAGTGATCTACTATTCTCGAGCCGACATCGACAATTTCATCGCCAATAATCTCGCCGCAGCTAAGCTCTACGAAGGTGTAGACGGCAACGAACTTCAGGATGCAATGTGTCTGGCTCGCGCATTGAGCGGCTGCGTCATAACCGAAGACAAACAGATGGCCGACAGTTTAGCCACGCTATGCCAACAACTGGCAGAAAAAGTTGAGCACGCAGGCGCCTATGTGGAGCCGTCGCTGCTGATGTACGTGATATATCTCGGCTCCACCGAACAGGTTATAGCGCTATTGTCAGCCGTGAACACCGAAGATATTTCAGACGACATGAAACTCAATGTGGCCAACGCTTATGCACGAATCGGCGACTATCAAACAGCCAAGCGATATATCTCTAACGCCACTCCACCCGCCGGCGAAGTGGAGCAGCTGAAATATTACGCCACAAAAGCCGACATTCTGCAAGGCGCAGGCGATGCCAGCAACGCCTACGAAGCCTTCAGACAATATTCCCACTTGCTCGAGTCAATCCACCAAGAATCTTTTATGCACGACTTGGAATTTGCCGAGCAACGCTACGAAGCAGACATCGCCAGAATTAAAGCTATCGACCGAAGGAATGAAATCATCTACATCTGCATTTTAGGAGCGCTGATTTTGCTACTGCTCACGCTGTCGCTATGGCAAAAACGCAAATTGGCCGAACGCGAACGCGACAACCTGCGACTGGAACTCGCTCAACTTGCCGACGAGAGCGAAAGTCTGCGCGACTTACTCAATCAGCAAACCCCGGAAACGCAGCCACTGGAGTCGGTCATCAAAGAACGATTAGAGATGCTCAACTCATTGTTGGCTGCCGAGATTTCAGAGAATGAGACATACTCCAAGCCCTACAAGCAATGGATTGCGCAATTGAGTGCCGACAAACAGCAATTTATGGACTCTACGCGCAAAGCATTCACGGCATCACATCCCGAATTTATCGCCTACCTGCAACATCACGAATTAACCGTCGCGGAGATTAACTACGTGTGCCTCTACGCCATCGGACTGAAGGGGAAAGAAGTTGGCGCATACATCCAGATCAAACGCCACTATCACATCAGCAGCGACATCCGCAAAAAGCTCGGCATTGACGAGCACGAAACCAACATCGGCATCTACATCCGCCGCCTCATGAAAACCCTCTGACACCCCTCGCGCGACACAGCGCGAGCGTCTCCAGTGTCGGGCATGAGCGCGGCGGAGCTGCGCCGTGTGCCAGGTCGGAGACCTGTTCGGTCTGAACCCGGGTCGCGGCTCTGACGCGGCCCGGGAAGGCGCGCGTCACAGCTGCGGCTCGGCGAGCCGCAGTGTCTTGGGCGACACTTGCGGACTCTCTCCCGTGGCAACACTACGTGTATAGTGCCATTATGCAATGCATTGACAGAAATTGTCACCGCGGTGACAATTTCTGTCAATATCTTTCTATGATGCATATAATTTTTCGCTCCCTTGGGTTTTGAGCATGGTTGCGCCATCCGGAGGCACCGCCCCTCGCTCCGTGGATGGCAGACACTGCAGGTCTCCGACCCGGCACACTCGGCGCCCCCGGCGCCGCCGCAGTCCACCTCAACTATATGTTTTTGGAGCCTGTGTCAAACTTTTCATTGAAGCGGTTTTTGCCAATTTTGTATCTCATTGATTATCAACGATAAAATTTTCAAAAAAGCAAACTTTTTCTATTGTTTGAAAACTTTTGTCGTTGTAACTTTGCAGAGAAATAAACATCAAATCCTTATCACTACAAAGATGTTGGTAAAATTACGCATTATTTTGGCTTATTGCGACTGGTTGGCACTGGTAGCATTTTTGGCCGTGTTTGGCGCATTGCTGTGGGAGAAGACCGCAGTAGGCGCAGTGGTGGCTTTCGCCGTGGCTCTGTTTATGTTTGCCATGATGATCCACTATAGTTCAAAGAAGTATTCGCCGGAGCGCCGCGTGAGCGCGGGCACGCCGCTGGGTCATCCGTTGGTTGACTGCGGCTTGGCCGTGTTTGCGTTTGCGGCTTGGGCCGAGGCCGGAGTGTGGACTCCGCTGATGGCGGTTGGCGCCGTGATGGTGGGTATCGACTTCCTGCTCTGGGCCGTGAAGCTGATTGAAACGAAATAAAAATAGGTGAAAGGCGCCCGAGCGCGGGCGCCGCATGGGATAGGCCCGGGGCAGCAGATGGCCCGGGCCCGAGTGCGTTGGGGGGAGGGTTAGTTGTTGAAGGTGAGGGGATGGATGGGGCCGCGAGTGGCTGCGAGGGCGCCGCGATGGTAGGCCACGGAGCCGTTCACCCAGGTGGTGACCACGCGGTGTTGGGTGGTGAGGCCGGCGGCGGGAGTCCAGGCGCAGCGGCCCAGGCATTGGTCGTCGGTGATGGCAAATTCGCCTTCTTCCACCATGACCATGTCGGCATAGTAGCCGGGATGGAGCTGTCCGCGATGTTCGATGCCGAAGATGCGCGCGGGGGCCACGGCCGTGCGTTGGGCCACCACGTCGGGTTTGAACAGGTCGAGCAGCAGCGGCAGCGAGAACTGCAGGTTGGGCAATCCGGAGGGGGCGGTCAGTGCGTCGCCCTCTTTTTCGCTCAGCAGGTGAGGGGCGTGGTCGGTGGCAATGAGGTTGATGGTGCCGTCGGCCACGGCGCGACGCAGGGCGTTGCGGTCGGTTTGCGACTTGACGGCGGGGTTGCATTTGAGGCGCGCGCCCATGGTGTCGTAGTCTTTGTCGCAGAATTGGAGATATTGCACGCAGGTTTCGGCCGTGAGTCCTTTGGGGCGATTGGAGCTTTGGAGCAGTCGCACTTCGGCGGCCGTGGAGACGTGGAGCAGGTGGAGGCGGGCGTCGTAGCGACGGGCCAGCTCGATGGCGCGGAGCGAGCAGTCGAAGCAGGCGCGGGTGTCGCGGATGAGCGGGTGCATCTCAATGGGCACGGGCTCTGCGCCAAACACCTCGCGGGCCACGGCCGTGTGGGCGGCGATGCGCGCGGAGTCTTCGGCATGGACGGCGATGATGGCGCGCACTTGCGAGAAGATGCGATGGAGCGTGGAATCGTCGTCGACGAGCATGTTGCCGGTGGATGAGCCCATGAAGAGCTTCACGCCGGGGGTGCGGCGATAGTCGGCGGCGAGCAGGGTGCCCAGGTTGCTGTTGGTGGCGCCAATCCAGCAGGCGTAGTTGGCGCGGCTCACTTGGGCGGCGTGAGCCATCTTTGCTTCCCAAGCGTCGAGGTCCACCGTGGGGGGCAGCGTGTTGGGCATATCCATAAAGGAGGTGACGCCGCCGGCCACGGCTGCGGCGCTCTCCGTGGCCATGTCGCCCTTGTGGGTGAGGCCGGGATCGCGAAAGTGCACATGGTCGTCAATGGCGCCGGGCAGCAACAGAGCGCCCTGAGCGTCGACCACTTCGGTGGCTTCGGCAAAGCAATGTGATTGGGGGTGGCCCTTGCCCATCTCGGCGATGAGCTCACCGTCGGTGAGGAGCCATCCGGTGTGGGGTTTGGCGGTGCCGCTGACGATGCGGGCGTTATGTATCAGCAGTTTTTGCGACATACTTGGGATACTTCTTGAAGAAGCTTCTGAATTTGAGGCTCATCACGCCATAGAGGCCTTCGCCGAAGATGCCGCTGCTCATCTTCGAGGTGCCGAGCACTCGGTTGGTGAAGATGATTGGCACTTCCACGATGCGGAATCCGCATTGGTGGGCGGTGAACTTCATTTCAATCTGGAAGGCGTAGCCTTTGAAGCGGATTTTGTCGAGGGGGAGATGGGCCAACACGTGGCGGCGATAGCAGACGAAGCCGGCGGTGGTGTCGCGGATGCCCAGGCGGGTGACCAGTTGCACGTAGCGCGAGGCATAGTAGCTCATCAACACTCGGCCCATGGGCCAGTTGACCACGTTGACGCCGCTCACGTAGCGCGAGCCCACGGCCATGTCGGCGCCGTCGGGGCCGCTGCAGGCCTCAAGGAGTCGCTCCAGGTCGGCGGGGTTGTGGCTGAAGTCGGCGTCCATCTCAAAGACGTATTCATAGCGGCGCTGCTCCAGAG
>CAZJWM010000046.1:0-16243 GCA_964549975.1 uncultured Bacteroides sp.
GTCGCCTGAGCCTCGGCCACAAGCAGCTCGAAGACAACCCCTGGGAAGCTCTCGAAGCAGAATATGCAGTGGGCAGCATCCACCAGGGCACCATCACCGACCTCATGGACAAGGGTGCAGTTGTATCCCTGGCCGAAGGCGTTGAAGGCTTCGCCACTCCCAAGCACCTCGTCAAGGCCGACGGCACCTCCGCCAAGGCCGGTGAAGTTCTCGACTTCAAGGTGATCGAATTCAACAAAGACAGCCGTCGCATCATCCTCAGCCACAGCCGCATCCACGAAGATGAAACCAAGGCCGAGAAGAATGCAGAGCGTAAGGCAAAGCGCGCATCCTCACCCCGCAAGGAAGAGACCGCTGCAATGCCCACCATCGAGAAGACCACTCTCGGCGACCTCGATGCTCTCGCTGCTCTGAAGGAAAAATTCAACTCCGGTAAGTAATAATCAGCATTACCAGCAATAGACAAGGCCTCGGCGCTCCAAGCTCCGGGGCCTTTGTTTTAACATAAAATTCCGGCCTTAAGGGCGGAATTTTATGTTTGGGTTGAAGTGTAATAGCAGAGGGCCGTATTTTTGAATCTCTTCGTCCGTCATATATCGCGCTTTCTTTGACCTTTTGAAGCTGTCCACGATTTTACCTGTCTTCGGGTCCTTGACCTTTGTGATAGTGTATTCTTGGATGTGCACTGTCCCTTCGGGAAAGATTGTCCCATCCTTGTTGGGGTGGGTGTGGTTCCAGTCGAAGTCAAGAATCATCTGATGGTTTTTGTTATATAATTTTGCTTGAGTGGCCAGCCCATCGGGGCCCGGAGCGAAATACATGTCAGATTCTCCGCTGTATGCAGGGAGGTCGGCATGGCGCGTTTTGAATGCGTCTTTTTTCTCCAACATCTTTCCGGAAACGCCGTTGATTGTGACGCGGCCGGAAAGCGATGTGTAAGTGTAGGCATAGAAGTCGTTCTTGCCTTCATTGTATGCTCTTTGATCGCCCATGATTAGATATAGTTACCATCGTTAGAATGATCATATTTGAGGCAAGAGAAATCGCACTCTTCGAGCCACTGCAAGAAGGTTATATCCTTGTCTGCAAGGTTGGCCTCTTTCATATTTACCTGTAGCGTTTCTGCAAGAGATGATGTGTGAATCTCCGACGTCTGCCATTCTTGTCGATTGCAGCCTCGCCCGAGCATAAATTCGTCGTATGTTTGGCGCAACAGGTATATTTTGTCATCGTTGTCGTATTCCGAGATTAATACTTCCGGCCACGGCGCATTTTCTGATTGCATTTTCTGCTTCAGTGTTTCGAAAAAGCGTTTTTCATTTTCAGAGTTGTACCTCTTTGACATTCTCTGAAATAAGGCCGTATCATTTGGCCATAATTCATTTTCTATATTCATTTTTTTTGAATTTTGTTTTTACGTAGGGTGTAATGAATTTAATAGGCGTATGTGTATCGGGAATCATAGTTGGGCCGCCATAAACCAAAATTTCTGATGGTTGGAGGTGCGACTCCAATGAGTGTATCCCCATTATCCATAGCTCGTGTGCAGCTGCGCACCAGTTATGACCAATGCCGCAGATGGCAATAACGCTGTGGCTTGGTAACCCCTCGAAGCAATACTCGAAAGAGTCGGCGTTTCCCCAGCTTGCAGTTGGGATAACGTCAAAACCGCATCGTTGCCAAAATGCGCCTGCGAATCGCGATTTATAGATATTCCATAAGTTTGTAGCTTTTGGCATATCCACGTATAGAGAGTGGTCAGGTGTACAGAGACATTGGTATTTCTGCTCTCGCGCGAGTTTGAATGTTGTTTGGTCAAGTTTATCCCATGTGGCTGTTGCGAATTTGTAATCATCTTCAAAAAAGCACAAGGCCGCATCCTTGTAAGGATTTTCGCTCCTTGCCGAGTATGGAATATAATTTAGGTCTGTTCTGCCGTGATATGCGTTTAGTATAGGCAGTCCGTATCTCTCTGTGAATTGTAAGCCTTCGGCTAAATGCATATTGTTTTGCACGGCACGTGCGCGGCGAGATGGCGATAACGTCATTAGATAGCGAGGTTTGCCGTTGTCGGTGCACGCCATTACGTAATTCTCCTTTTGTGAGAATATGTTGTTTGTGTCGAATAATAGGTGCTTATTCATGCCTTAAGAGACTATGTGTTGAGCACCCATCGTGGTTGAAAATGGTTTTTAACATCATAATTCGTTTGATGGTTGTTTTGTTAGTCTTGGCATTGGGGCGCCAAAATAGCCCTGAGATATTACTGAAATTTGGAAAAGTCGTGTCAAATAAGTATATTTGTGCTTGAAAACCAGCGACTTTTGGGATGTTTACAGCGCGTATACGTAGAATATCTCATTAAGTACGTTCTTCAATCCCATATATCCGACGCCAATCGTATATGGGATTTTTTTGCGCTATTTTGTGTTAGCTTTGTTTTGACTTTCTCATAATTACTCGTTTTGTTAGTTTATATACTTTGCCGTTTACGATTTCGTCGTAGTCCTTCATTCGCACCATGTCGAACATGAAGTTGTATTTTTTGAAATCGTATCCAAACGATTGAAACATTGAGGTTGTGGGAAGGTAGAAATACTTCCCTGATTGCACAACTCGAAATGTGTCCTCGTCTTCCTCATTCACGATTACCAAAAATAATTCGTTCTCAGCTTCATCATCTTTGGCAAACTTGATGAATGTTTTGTCTGATAAACTGAGTTTATTGGCGGTGTCAGCAGTGAATCCAAGCCTTCCGGAGGCGTGGATTGTTGCCTTTAGTTTGACGTTAAAGTCGCTTGTTTTTATGATTGAAATCATAATGTTATATTGATAGTGATTGTTTTGATGCAAAAATACTATAAATCTTTGAAATGTACAAGTAATAATTGAAAAAATCATCATTTCTATACTAAATTATATGCTTGTGATATAATTCGCTTTGTTTTCTCTTGCGGATTTCTTGGAATTTCGAGCTACTTGTGAATATGGTTATAAATTTATCTGCTTGTCTATTTCTTTCTCTTGCGTATTAATGAGCGTAGCGCTTGCTCTAATTATAATATATTGCGTTGCATTCGTCTCCGGGTTAGGGTTCGGCTCTGCAACTTTGCCCGGGAAATTTGGGAAAAATTGGGGAGGGATGTTAGGATATGTGGGGAAAAAGTTGTAACTTTGCAGCGGATTATGGGCTTTGGCCTGTGTCCACCCTTCCGTGTGATGGGAAATTAAGTAATTTAATTTTGAGTAACACAACCAAAAAAACAAACAAATGAAAGTATTTCAGCTCCAAGCCGAGCCCCGTACCGACCTCGGCAAGAAGGCCACCAAGGCCCTTCGTCAAGAAGAGAAAATCCCCGCAGTGATCAACGGCGGTGAAATCGTGACCCTCCCCTATGCCGGCACTCTTCAGCCCGGTGAGAAGATCGTAGAGATCGAAGATGGCAAGGGCATCATCACCACTGACATCACCGTAACTCAAGATGCAGTGCGCAAGCTCATCTACACTCCCGAAATTTATGCTATCGAGCTCGAAGTTAATGGCCAAAAGCGTATGGCCGTGCTCCGCGAAATCCAGTTCCACCCCGTGAAGGACAGCGTGATGCACATCGACTTCCTCGAAGTTAACGATAAGAAGCCCGTGGCAATCGAAGTGCCCGTGAAGCTCGAAGGCCACGCCGAAGGTGTGAAGGCCGGTGGTAAGCTCCAGCTCTCCATGAAGAAGCTCCGCGTGAAGGCTATCTACACCAACGTTCCCGAAAAGCTGATCATCAACGTCGACAAGCTCGAACTGGGCAAGACCATCCAAGTGGGCGATCTCCACTTCGAAGGCCTGGAAATGCTCAACGCCAAGAACGCTGTGGTTTGCGCCGTGGCTCTGACTCGCGCCGCTCGTGGTGCCGCTGCCGCTGCTGCTGCAAAGTAATAGCCGCCTATGAAGTATTTAATCGTTGGACTTGGCAACATTGGCGAAGAATATCGTCAGACACGTCACAACGTAGGATTTATGATATTGGATGCCATTGCCGTGGCATCCAATATCTCTTTTCAGACGGAGCGTTATGGCGACGTGGCGCGTGCCCGCTTGAAAAACAAGCAGGTGGTGCTATTGAAGCCCTCCACGTATATGAACCTCTCGGGCAACGCCGTGCGCTATTGGGCCGAGAAGGAGAAGATTCCCACGGATCATATCCTGGTGGTGGTCGACGACGTGGCTCTGCCGCTTGGCGCCATTCGCATCAAGGGCTCCGGCTCCGATGCGGGCCACAACGGTCTGAAAAACATTGCCGCCATGCTTGGCACTCAGGCATATCCTCGCTTGCGTTTCGGCATTGGCAACGACTATCCGCGCGGTGCGCAGATTGACTACGTGCTTGGCCGCTTCCCTGCAGAGCAGATGGAGGTGGTGGAGCAACGTATCCCGCTGGCCATCGACGCCATCAAGACTGCGGTGTTGGCCGGACTGCAAACCGCCATGTGTGACTACAACAACAAGTAACTCCCTCGTCCATTATGCACAATCCATCGGAGGTTAATATTCTGTTTCTTGGCGGGGCCAAGCGAGTGTCGGTGGCCCGCCACTTCATCCACACGGCCAAGGAGATGGGCTTGACGGCCCGCATCTTCTCCTACGAGCTCGACGAGCGCGTGGCCATAGCCGCTGTGGGCACCGTCATCAAGGGCCTGCGATGGAGTGACCCCGAGCTGATGGCCGACCTCACTCGCGTGGTGGAAGAGCACGGCATCGACATAGTGTTGCCCTTTGTTGACCCCGCCATATTGGTGGCTCGCCGATTGAAAGACCTCTGCCCGGAGGTGTTCATCCCCGTGAGCGAGCCTTCGGTGTGCATCACCATGTTCGACAAGATGCTGTCGGCCCGCTGGTTTGCCGCCCACGGCGTTTCGCAACCTAAGTTCTACGATGCGCGCACCGAAGTGCGCTATCCCGTGATACTGAAGCCGCGCCGCGGATCGGCCTCCAAGGGGCTCATCATCTGCCACGACGACAGCGAATGGCCGCAGCTCAACATCTTCGACGACTATCTCGTGCAAGACTACATTGCCGACAGCACGGAGTATTCCGTGGATTGCTACGTCAACCGCCACGGCGAGCCCGTGTCGATTGTGCCGCGGCTGCGTCTGGAGATGGCCGGCGGCGAAGCCGTCAAGAGTCTCACCGTGCGCGATGAGGCAATCATCAGCCAGTCTGACCACATACTGCGCAGCGGCGAATTTCTCGGCCCCGTCACCATCCAGTTTATCAAAGACAACGCCTCGGGCGCCGTCTACGTCATGGAGATAAATCCGCGATTGGGCGGTGGGGTGGTGACCTCGATATGCGCCGGGAGCGGCATCATTGCCATGATTTTAGAAGAATATCTCGGCCGGGAGGTGGCGCCCCACACCCTCTGGCGCGAAAACACATTAATGGTTAGATACCTGCAAGAGGTGATTTTTTATGCAGATTGTGATTGACTTAGACGGCACCATATGCACCGAGATGCGCCAGTTTAGCCGTTGCCTGGCCGAGCCTAAGGCCGATGCCATCGAAGTGATTAACCGACTCTACGACGCCGGCCACACCATCATCATCTATTCGGCGCGCACCTGGATGGAATATGAGATGACCGTGGATTGGCTACGGCGCCACGGCGTGAAATATACGCAGCTCTTTATGGGTAAACCCGTTGGCGACGTGTGGATTGACGATCGTGCCATCACCGCCCGCGATAATTGGAAAGAAATTGGCGAAATGCTAAACAACAAACAACGATGAGCAAGACAATCATTATAGCCGAAGCGGGTGTGAACCACAACGGCAGTTTCGACATGGCCAAGCAGTTGGCCGACGTGGCTCGCCGCATTGGTGTGGACTACGTGAAATATCAAACCGGCATCCCCGAAAAGGTGATTTCACGCTATGCCGACCAGGCTGAATACCAGAAAATCAACAACGGCAACAGCGAGAGCCAGCTCGACATGGTGCGCAAAATCATGCTCGACAAACACAGCTTTGCTCCGCTGAAAGAGTATTGCGACAGCATTGGCGTGAAGTTTATGTCCACGCCCTTCGACTTGGAGTCGATCGACATTGTGGCCGCCCTTGGCATGGACTATATGAAAGTGCCCTCCGGCGAAATCACCAACTTGCCTTATCTGCGCAAGATTGCCTCGAAACGCATCCCCGTGATTATGTCGACAGGCATGAGCCGATTGGGCGAGATTGAGAGCGCTCTCGACGTGCTCTACCGCGGCGGCCTCAGCACCGACGACATCACCTTGCTCCACTGCAACACCGAATATCCCACGCCCTACGTCGACGTGAATCTCCGCGCCATGGAGACCCTGCGCTCCGCCTTTGGCACTCGAGTGGGCTACAGCGACCACACTCGCGGCATCGAAGTGCCGATTGCGGCCGTGGCCATGGGGGCCTCGGTCATCGAAAAGCATTTCACCCTCGACAAGACCCTTCCCGGCCCCGACCACGTGGCCTCGCTCGACCCCACCGAACTTGAGGCTATGGTCCGCGCCATTCGCAACATCGAAGCAGCCATGGGCGCGAGCCAAAAGCGCGTGTCGGCTTCCGAATCCAAAAATATTGCCATTGCTCGCAAGAGCATCGTGGCCGCGCGAGCCATTCGCGCCGGCGAACGCTTCTCCGAAGATAACCTCACGGTGAAACGTCCCGGCAACGGCATCTCTCCCATGCTTTGGGACAGCGTGATTGGCCAAACCGCCACGCGCGATTTCCTCGAAGACGAACTGATTCAACTATGAAACAACGCAAAATCTGTGTGGTCACCGGCACGCGTGCCGAATATGGCATAATGAGTTCGCTGATGCGTAGGCTCAGCGACGACCCGCGCGTGCAACTGCAAATCATCGCCACAAACATGCACCTTTCGCCCGAATTCGGCATGACCATTCGCGAAATTGAGGCCGACGGTTTCACCGTAGATCGCAAGGTGGAAATGCTTCTGTCGAGCGACAGCGCCGCCGGCACCGTGAAGTCGATGGGCGTGGAGCTTATAGGCCTGGCCGATGCCTACGAGCAGTTGCAGCCCGACTTGCTGGTGATTCTCGGCGACCGCTATGAGATGCTCGCCGCAGCCTCTGCCGCCACGATTTTCGGCATCCCCGTGGCTCACCTCTATGGCGGCGAAATCACCGAAGGCGCCTACGACGACAGCATCCGCCACGCCATCACCAAGCTCTCCTATCTCCACTTCACCTCCACCGAAGAATATCGCCAAAACGTCATTCAGATGGGCGAAGCGCCGGAGCGTGTGATGTGGGTTGGAGCACTCGGGGCCGACAACATCAGCCGCGAGCAAACCATGACGCTGAGCGAGTTGGAGCAGAGTCTTGACTTTGAGCTGGGCGATGATTTCCTGCTGGTCACGTTTCATCCCGTCACCAAAGAGCCGGGTTCGGCCGAGCAGCAATCGCAGGCACTGCTGCAGGCGCTCTACACGGTGGTAGACCGCCATCGTGTGCTCATCACGCTGCCTAATTCCGACACCGACGGCCGCGTCATTGCGCGGCAGATTCGCGAGTGGGTGGCGCAGAATGCCGACCGGGCCATCGCTGTCACATCCCTGGGTCGACGCCGCTATTATGCCGCGTTGCAGCATTGCGCCGCCGTGGTGGGCAATTCATCCAGCGGACTGTGTGAGGCACCGTCGTTTGGCAAACCCACGCTCAACATCGGCAATCGCCAAAAGGGACGCACCCGCGGCAACACCGTCACCGACTGTGCGGCCACCTTGGCCGACATCGAGGCCGGACTGCAGCGAGTGCTCTCCGCGGAAGTGCGCAGCGATGCGCGCCTCAACGGCGTGAATCCTTATGCCAAGGCTGACACACTGCCGGCCATTGCCGAAGCGCTGATCTCTACGCCCCTGGCGGAACATGCCGCCAAGGCCTTTTGCGTCATTGCTCCGAGATGAGCTTGTCTTGACAGGTGAGAATCCTTGCCGGCATCTCCTCGGTGAAAGCCAGATTGTGAGTGGCCATCACCACGGCCGTGCCTTGCGAGGCTATGTCGTGGAGCATCTCCACGATTTGACGTGCCGTTTCGGGGTCGAGGTTTCCGGTGGGTTCGTCGGCCAAAATCAGTTGCGGTTCGTTGAGCAGAGCGCGGGCAATGACTATGCGCTGCTGTTCGCCGCCGGAGAGCTCGTGAGGCATCTTGTAGCTCTTGTTGGGCATCCCCACGCGTTGGAGCACCTGATTGATGCGCTCGGCCATGGCGGCCTTGTCTTTCCAGCCCGTGGCGCGCAACACAAAGCGCAGATTCTCCTCCACGGAGCGATCCATCAGCAGTTGGAAATCCTGAAACACGATGCCTATGCGGCGGCGTAGTTTGTGGACGTGGCGCGGCTTCAGCTTGGTCAAGTCCACATCGAACACACGCGCTTGGCCGTTGCTGACGGGCACCTCGGCATAGATGGTTTTCAGCAGGCTCGATTTGCCGCTGCCCACTCGGCCGATGATGTAGACAAATTCGCCGGGTTGAAGTGTGAAGTTCACGTGTTTGAGCACCACCAGTTCCTGGCGGCACACCTCCACGTCGGAGTATTGAATGATAGGTTCGTTCATGGTGATATGTTATCCGATTTTGAAATTTCGGAGTTAGTTACCTAACTCCGAAATGAATTTGATGCGCATTAGTCTGATTTCCTCCTCAGAATAGTCTGAGCCGAGGTCTTTGTAGGCCTGGTTGATGTCGTCGGTTTCGCTGTCGCGGAAATAGTCGAACAGCTCCTCTTGGACGTCGGGGTCGATGACCTGATCGAGGAAATAGTTGATGTTGATTTTTGTGCCGGAATAGACGATGGCTTCGATTTCTTCGAGCAGTTCGTCAAACTCCAGGTCTTTCGAAATGGCCAACTCGTCGAGCGGGATTTTGCGGTCGATGCCTTGGATGATGGCAATCTTCTGCTTGCTCTTGTTGGGCACGGAGCGCACGCGCAAGTCTTCGGGACGTTCAATCTCGTTGTCTTCCACGTGGCGGCGAATCACGTCGATAAACTCCTTGCCATAGCGAGCGGCCTTTCCGGCGCCCACGCCCGTGATGTTTTGGAGTTCCTCCATGGTGATGGGGTAGGTGGTGGCCATCTGTTCCAGCGAGGGGTCTTGGAAGATGACGTATGGGGGCAATTGGTTGCGTTTGGCAATTTTGCGACGCAGATCTTTGAGCACGGAATATAGCTCGGGGTCTACAGCGCAGATGGCGCCGCTCTTGACCTGCACCTCCTCTTCCTCCTCGTTGAATTCATTGTCTTCAACGATTTTGAAGTCTTTGGGCTTGTCGAGAAACGCTTTGCCGGCGGGGGTGACGTGCAGCAGGCCGTAGTTTTCAATGTCGCGCGAGAGGTAGCCGGCGATGATGGCTTGGCGCACCACTGCGTTGAGCAGGCGGGCATTGCTGTGGTCGAGGCAACCAAATTGTTCAAGCTCTTCGTGATTGTAAGACTTTGTTGTGGCAGTGATTTTGCCAAGGGCCACATCAATGATGTGGTCGGCTTTGAACTTTTCTTTCAAAGCAAGGATAATGTCAATAATAGCTAATAGCTCTTCTTTTGCTTCCACTTTTTTTCTTGGGTTAAGACAATTGTCGCAGTTGCCGCAATTATCCTCGGTGTAGTTTTCACCGAAATAGTGCAACAGGGTTTTCCGTCGGCACACCGAGCTTTCGGCATAGCTGGCGGTTTCGGCCAGCAGCTGTTTGCCGATCTCTTGTTCAGCCAGGGGCTTCCCTTGCATCAGTTTTTCGAGTTTGCGGAGATCTTTGGAGGAATAGAAGGTGATGCATTTGCCTTCGCCGCCATCTCTGCCGGCTCGACCGGTTTCTTGATAATATCCCTCCAGCGACTTGGGGATGTCGTAGTGGATCACGAATCTGACGTCGGGCTTGTCGATGCCCATGCCAAAGGCGATGGTGGCCACAATGACGTTTGCCTGCTCCAGCAGGAAAGCGTCTTGGTTGGCCGAACGCGCGGCGGCGTCCATTCCGGCATGGTAGCAGAGCGCCTTGATGTTGTTGACCTGCAACAGTTCGGTGAGCTCTTCCACCTTTTTGCGCGACAGACAGTAGATGATACCACTACGTCCCTCATTATTTTTGATGAATTTAATGATCTCTTTGTCCACGTTGGCGGTTTTGGGGCGCACTTCGTAGTAGAGATTCTCGCGATTGAACGACGACTTGAAGACCACGGCATTGGTCATGCCCAGATTTTTCTGGATGTCGTGCTGCACCTTGGGGGTGGCGGTGGCAGTGAGTGCAATCACCGGACGCGCACCGATTTCGTTGATAATCGGGCGAATGCGGCGATACTCAGGTCGGAAGTCGTGGCCCCACTCACTGATGCAGTGAGCCTCGTCGATGGCATAGAAAGAGATGTTGATTCCCCGGAGAAATTCCACGTATTCCTCTTTGGTAAGAGATTCGGGTGCCACGTAGAGCAATTTCGTGCGACCCGACGACACGTCGGCCTTGACTTGGTCGATGGCGGCGCGGTTGAGTGAGGAATTCAGGAAATGGGCCACCCCGTCGTCTTCGCTGAAGTTGCGCATGGCGTCGACCTGATTTTTCATCAGAGCAATCAGCGGGGAGATGACGATTGCCGTGCCCGGCACCATCAGTGCGGGCAGCTGGTAGCAAAGCGACTTACCTCCGCCGGTGGGCATGAGCACGAACACGTCGTGCCCGTCAAGGAGCTCTTTGATGATAGCTTCTTGATTGCCTTTGAATGTGTCAAAGCCAAAGTAGCTTTTCAGTTGCTCGGTGAGGTCGTGGTGGGTAGCCATAGTTGAGTGATATAAAATAAGTGATTGATTGGGGAATCTAAGCTATGCCGCAATTGTTTGGGGTCAGGAGTTGATGGTGTCGGTCTCGAAGTGGGCGTGCTGAATCTTCTCCAGGGCGTAGTCGGCCGTGATGGTAAGTTTTTTGAGGCCGGAACCGGGAGTTTCATACATTGCGTCCACCATGATGGCTTCGACGATGGAGCGTAAACCGCGGGCACCGAGCTTATATTCAATGGCCTTGTCGACAATCAGGTCGAGGGCGTCGTCGGCAAAGGTGAGTTTCACCTTGTCCATGGCAAACATCTTGACGTATTGTCGGGTGATGGCATTTTTCGGTTCGGTGAGCACGCGACGCAGGGCGGCGCGGTCGAGCGGTTCGAGGTGAGTGAGGATGGGCAGTCGACCGATTATCTCTGGGATGAGGCCAAACGACTTGAGGTCTTGCGGGGCCACGTAGCTGAGATAGTTGTCGCGCTTGATTTTCTGTTTGGCGGGATCGGTGCTGTAGCCCACCACGTGGGTGTTCAGTCGGTGGGCAATTTTGCGTTCGATTCCGTCGAAGGCACCGCCGCAGATGAAGAGGATGTTTTTCGTGTCGACGGGAATCATCTTCTGATCGGGGTGTTTGCGGCCGCCCTGCGGGGGCACGTTCACTATGGAGCCTTCCAAGAGTTTGAGCAGGCCTTGCTGCACGCCTTCGCCGGAGACGTCGCGTGTAATCGATGGGTTGTCGCCTTTGCGGGCAATCTTGTCGATTTCGTCGATGAAGACGATGCCGCGTTCGGCGCGGGCCACGTCGTAGTCGGCGGCTTGGAGCAGACGGGTGAGCAGGCTTTCGATGTCTTCGCCCACATAGCCGGCTTCGGTCAGCACGGTGGCGTCGACAATGGTGAAGGGCACGTCAAGCAGTCGGGCAATGGTTTTGGCCAGCAGGGTTTTGCCGGTGCCGGTGGGGCCCACGATGATGATGTTGCTCTTCTCGATGTCCACGTCGTCGGCGTTGTCATCGGCGGCGGTTTGCGACAGGCGTTTGTAGTGATTGTAGACGGCCACGGAGAGATATTTCTTCGCTTCGTCTTGGCCAATGACGTATTGGTTGAGGAAGTCGTTAATCTCCTTGGGCTTGGGCACATCGTTGAGCTTCACTGAGGCTGCGGCTTTGGATTTGGCCAAAGCTTTCGACCGCTTTTCGTGGCTCATGCCAAGGTTGGCACCTTCGGCCTCGGCGCTGTGGATCATCTCGTTGATTTGGTCAATGCATTCAAGGCAGATGAATGCGTTGGGATCAATGGGAGAGGGGAGCAGCGGGGTGTCGGCGTGGACGGGGCCTCCGCAGAAGCTGCAATGGTTATTGTTGTTGGATCGTTTAGCCATCGGGGAGATTGCTTTAGTGTTGAGCTTTGATGAGCACGCGGTCGATCATGCCATATTCGCGGGCCTCTTCGGATGTCATCCAGTAGTCGCGATCGCTGTCGCGTTCCACCTTTTCGATGGGTTGGCCTGAATGGTCGGCGATGATGCTATAGAGTTCGTGTTTGAGTTTGAGGATTTCGCGAGCGGTGATTTCGATGTCGCTGGCCTGACCTTGGGCGCCGCCCATGGGCTGGTGGATCATCACGCGAGAGTGGCGCAGGGCAAAGCGTTTGCCTTTGGCGCCGGCCACCAGAAGCACTGCAGCCATCGAAGCGGCCATGCCGGTGCAGATTGTGGCCACGTCGCTGCTGATATATTGCATAGTGTCGTAGATGCCCAATCCGGCATAGACGGAGCCGCCGGGCGAGTTGATGTAGATGCTCACGTCTTTACCGGGATCGGCCGAGTCGAGATAGAGCAGCTGAGCTTGAATCACGTTGGCGGAGTAGTCGTCCACCTGAGTGCCGAGGAAGATGATGCGGTCCATCATCAAGCGGGAAAACACATCCATCTGGGCCACGTTGAGTTGACGTTCCTCGATGATGGTAGGCGAGATGTAGCTCGAGGTGATTTGTTGAGCGGTTTGCGCGGTGTATTGGTCAAACACCTGACGGTTGATTCCACAATGCTTTGTGGCAAAATCGCGGAAATCGTTTTGAATATTGTTCATACGAGTAAGTACGTAGTTTTATAAGCTATTTTTATTGGCAATTTATTCGGTGTTGTTAGTCAAAGTTAGTCATTTTTTCGCAATGATGCAACTTTTTTTCATTATTTTCTTTCAAACGGGCTTATAACGGCTGTTTCACGAAACGCATCGAGGCCTCCAGCAGGGGAAATTCCACTTTGAGCAGCGCTCCGCTCTCCAGCGTGGCGTGGCAGTCGCGGGTGAGCTCTGCTCCGGTGGCGTCGCGCCAGGTGAGTTCATATTGGCCGATGAAGCGGGTGGGGGTCAGGTGCCCCTTCAGAGCACCGGGCTGCCAGAGCGAGCTGCCCACCTTGGCTCCCGCAATATATATAATGTGGTAGCCGCCGCGGGGGTCGCTCACCAGAGCCAGCTTGTAGCTTCCGCCGGGGCGCGCCATCGCCGTATTGGTCTCGAGGTCGAGATAGCCGTAGATCCCTTCCACCGGGTCGGTTGATGCTCGGAGATAGGCTTTGAGCTCTTCCGGGTCGGTCCATTGGCTCATCTGCGGCTCGGAGTTGGGGGCGGCCGTTTCGAGTATCACTTCCTGCAGCTCCAGCGGTTGCAAGGTCTTCACGTAGATTGAGTTGCCGGGATGAGGCAGCGTGGTTGTGACCACCGGGTGGAGCACCTTGTTGCCCACGCTCACCGTGGCCGTGGAGTCGTCGGCCCATTCCACGCAGATGGAATTGAATCCGCCTTCGGCGTCAACGCGGCGGCTCACGTCGTAGGTGCGCCCGTGGCGGCCGATTTGCAGTGTGGCATAGCGGTCGTGGATGCCGTCGGCATAGCCGCTGAAGTCGAACTTCAACGTCAGCTCCGCATCGTCCCACCCCAAGCTCCACGAGGCCGAGCCGTGGCCACGCGGACGCGCCGAGGCGACTGCGCCGCGCACCTCAATGGCCGTCAGAGGGTCGGAGACCGTGTCGATAAACATCAACACGGCCGTGTGGGCCGCCACCTCCGAAGGGGCTGCACACGTGATTTGACGCGGAAGCATGGCATGCGACGATACTTGCACAAGCGACAATAACAACAGCACACAGAAAAGCTTAAGGCACTTCATGTCTACAAAATTACAGAAGATTCATGAATAATTCGTAATTTTGCACAAGAAAATTCAGCTGAAATGAACAAAATATTCTCAACCATCATCGCCCTGGGCGTTTCAGCACTCTGCTTCGGCGCCTCGGCAAGCGATTTCGACAAAGATTTCACAGACTGCACGCTGCGTCTCGACTATCAGCTCAGCGCCGACACTGTGGCGAGCCACGTGAGTCTTTCGCAACTCAAACGCATTGACGGCTGGGCCGGACGTCGCCACCGTCTCGCCGACGCCATGCCCCCCTCGCGCGCCACGTTCACTATGACCGATGCCGCCAGCGGCGACACCCTCTACGTGTGCACCTTCTCGTCGCTCTTCCTCGAATGGCTTGACACCGACGAGGCCCACACCACTCCGCGCTCCTTTGAGTCGACCGTGTTGGCCCCCATGCCGCAACGTCCGGCCGTGGGCCACGTCACCCTGCTCAACGGCCGCCTGGAGCCGATTGCGCAGATGAGCCACCCCATCAACCCCGCCGACGTGTTGATTCGCCCCGTGGATAGCCACTATCCCGTGCAAAACATCCACATTGGCGGCGCGGCCGACCGTGCCATCGACGTGGTGTTTCTCCCCGAAGGCTACACCGCCGACGAGCTCCCCGACTTCTTTGCCCACTGCAAAGAGGCCGTTGATGCCATCCTTGCCCACGAACCCTTTGCCTCGATGAGCGAGCGCTTCAACTTCCGCGCCGTGATGGCTCCCGGCAGCGACTCCGGCGTGAGCGTGCCTCGCCTTGGCGAGTGGAAACACACGCAGTTCAACTCCCACTTCTCCACATTCTATAGCGACCGCTATCTCACCTCGCCCAACGTCTTCACCATCAACGATGTGGCCGCTTCGGCTCCCTATGAGCATATCATCGTGTTGGCAAACACCACAGAATATGGCGGTGGTGGCATTCTGAACGACTATACCCTCACCGCGGCCGGACATAAACTGTTTCGCCCCGTGGTGGTCCACGAATTCGGCCACAGTTTCGGTGGTTTGGCCGACGAATATTTCTACGACGGCGACGTGATGGAAGATACCTATCCCACCGACATCGAGCCGCTGGAACCGAACGTCACCACACAGCGCCGCTTCATTGGCAAATGGGAAAACCTCGTTGCCTCGGGCGATGCCTCGCTGGTGGAGGGCGGAGCCTACTCCTCGAAGGGCGTGTGGCGCGCCGCCGAAGATTGCCGTATGCGCACCAACACGGCGCCCTCGTTCTGCCCGGCTTGTCGCCAGGCCTTGACTCGTCTGATCAACTTTTACACAGCAGAATAATCACCTCCCACGATGGAATCAATCAAGCAACTATATAAAATCGGTTACGGCCCCAGCAGTTCCCACACCATGGGCCCGCGCAATGCGGCCGTGATTTTCCAACAGAAAAATCCTCAAGCCGCGCGCTTTGAGGTGACACTCTACGGCTCACTTGCCGCCACCGGCAAAGGCCACTTGACCGACCGCGCCATCCTCGACGTGCTCACCCCTCATGCACCCGCCGACATCGTGTGGCAACCCGACGTGTTTCTGCCATTTCACCCCAACGGCATGCGCTTCTGCGCCTTCGACGCCGAAGGCCACACCACCGACGACGTGACGCTCTATTCCGTGGGCGGCGGCGACGTGGTGATGGAGGGCGAAGAGCGCGGCCCGAGTGAGCACGTCTACGACCTCACCACCATGTCGGAGATTCTGAAATGGTGTGACTCCACAGGCCACTCCTTCTGGGAATATGTGCAGCAATGCGAGGATAGCTCCGTGTGGGACTATCTTAAGGAGGTTTGGGAGGTGATGAAAGCCGCCGTGGAGCGCGGCATTGAGGCTGAGGGCGTGTTGCCCGGCGGACTCGGTGTGGCCCGCAAAGCCACGAGCTACTATGTCCACGCCGCCGGCTACAGCAGTTCGCTCCGCTCGCGCGGTTTGGTCTACGCCTACGCTCTGGCCGTGAGCGAAGAAAATGCCTCCGGCGGCAAGATTGTCACCGCCCCCACGTGCGGCTCTTGCGGCATCGTCCCCGCCGTGCTCTATCATCTCTACACGTCAAAAAACTTCAGCGAGCAGCGCATCATTCGCGCCTTGGCCACCGCCGGACTGTTTGGCAACGTGGTGAAACACAATGCGTCGGTTTCCGGAGCCGAAGTGGGCTGTCAGGGCGAAGTGGGCGTGGCCTGCGCCATGGCTGCCGCCGCTGCGAGCCAGCTCTTTGGCGGCACACCTCGCCAGATTGAATATTC
>CAZJWM010000047.1:0-16031 GCA_964549975.1 uncultured Bacteroides sp.
ACCTCTGTATCATCATCGTTGCTGCCGACGACGACGTAATGCCCCAGACCGTTGAGGCCATCAACCACGCCTCAGCTGCCGGTGTGCCCATCGTCTTTGCCATCAACAAGATAGACAAACCTCACGCCAACCCCGACAAAATCAAGGAAGAACTTGCCGCGATGAACTACCTCGTGGAGGAGTGGGGCGGTAAGTATCAGAGCCAGGACATCTCGGCCAAGAAGGGTCTGGGCGTCGATGAACTGATGGAAAAAGTGCTCCTCGAAGCCGAAATGCTCGACCTCAAGGCCAACCCCAACCGCAACGCCGTGGGCTCCATCATCGAATCGTCGCTCGACAAGGGCCGCGGCTATGTGGCCACCGTGCTGGTGCAGAACGGCACCCTGCGCGTGGGCGACATCATCCTGGCCGGCACCCACTATGGCAAAGTCAAGGCCATGTTCAACGAACGCAACCAGAGAGTCACCGAGGCCGGCCCCGCCACCCCCGTGCTGATTCTCGGCCTGAACGGTGCCCCCACTGCCGGCGACGCCTTCAACGTGCTCGACTCCGAACAGGAGGCCCGCGAAATTGCCTCCAAGCGCGAACAGCTCCAGCGTGAGCAAACCGCTCGCACCACCAAGATGATCACCCTCGAAGACATCGGCCGCCGTCGCGCCGTGGGCAACTTCCAAGAGCTCAACATCATCGTCAAGGGCGACGTTGACGGTTCCATCGAGGCCCTGAGCGACTCGCTGCTGAAGCTCTCCACCGAAGAAATTCAAATCAACGTGATCCACAAAGCCGTGGGCGCCATCTCCGAGAGCGACGTCGACCTGGCCGCCGCCTCCAGCGCCATCATCATCGGCTTCCAGGTGCGCCCCTCGCAGGCCGCCCGCAAGGCTGCCGAGCGCGAAGGCGTCGACATTCGCCTCTACTCCGTGATCTACCAAGCCATCGAAGAGGTGAAAGACGCCATGCAGGGCATGCTTGCTCCCGAAATCAAGGAGGAAGTGACCGGCACGGCCGAAGTGCTTCAAACCTACAAAATCAGCAAGGTGGGCACCATTGCCGGCGCCATTGTGCGCGAAGGCAAAATCAAACGCACCAACAAGGTGCGCCTGATTCGCGACGGCATTGTGCGCTACACCGGCGAACTCGGTTCGCTCAAGCGCTTCAAAGATGACGCCAAAGAGGTGCTTGCAGGCTACGACTGCGGCCTCTCCATTGCCGGCTACAACGACCTGATGGAAGGCGACATCATCGAAGGATTTGAAGAAGTGGAAGTGAGCCGCACGATTTGATCACCGCTCACATCAACATCGGATCTAATTTAGGCGACCGCACGGCTCTGATAGACCGTGCGGTGCGCTTGCTTTCGCTGCTGGGCGACGTGGAGGCCACGTGCCCCGTGGAAAGCGACCCCTGGGGCTACGACTCCGCCAATCGCTATCTCAACGTGGGGGTGAACCTCTCCACCGACATCCCCGCCCTTGCGCTCCATGGCTGCCTGCAGCGCATTGAGCGCTTCATCGACCCCGACGGCCGCCACCGCCACGCCGACGGCTCCTATGCCGACCGCCTCATCGACATCGACCTGATTGCCTACGGCGAGGAGCTTATCCAAACGCCGCAACTCACAGTGCCACACCCTCGGATGCAAAGCCGCGAATTTGTCTTGCTCCCCATGGCGCGGCTCATGCCCCGGTGGCGCCACCCACTGCTTAAACTCACTGCCGCAGAATTATTGGAAAAACTACAATAAAATCGACCTCCCTTCCGTTAACACTAAAAGAATCAAACCACCCTCTTCTATAACACAATGAAGTTTCGAAACACCTACATAGCCATGGCTTGCGCAGCAGTGCTGGCGCTAACGTCGTGTTCCTCAGGCAAAACCGTCCTACCATACTTCGTCGACCTCGACGAAAGCACCGTGGCCGCCGGCGTCGAAGCCCAAGTGCCCGCTCTGAAAATCATGCCCGACGATGAGCTGCTCATCAACGTGTCGGCCACCTCGACCGAGAGCGTCGAGCCATATATGATACCCTATCAGCGCCCGCGCACCTCCGACCTCACCACCGGCAGCTCCACCGAAGCGCGCATCCTCTCGCAACGCTCCTCCAATCTGATGATTGAGCCCTATCGCGTGAGCCCCGACGGCTTCATCGTCTTCCCCGTGTTGGGCAGAATCTACGTCGCAGGTATGACTCTGGAGGCCCTTCAATACTATCTCACGCAGAAGATTTCGGCAAACGTGATCGACCCCGTGGTCAACGTGTCGCTGCTCAACTTCCACATCAGCGTGTTGGGCGAAGTCAACAACGGCGGATTCCAGGCGGTGAACCGCGAACGCTATAGCGTGCTCGACGCCATTGCCACGGCCGGCGACCTCACCGCCTACGGCGAGCGCTCAAACGTGCTTCTCATCCGCGAAGAGGATGGTCAGCGCACCTTCCATCGCCTGGACCTCAACGACCCCGAGGTGCTCAACAGCCCCTACTTCTATATGCAGCAAAACGACGTGCTCTACGTCACGCCCAACTCCGTGCGCCAAGCCAACGCCCGCGTCGACTCCGACCGCCAATATCGCCTGTCGATGACATCCGTGATTGTGAGCGCCGCATCCGTCATTGCCTCCCTTGCCATAGCACTTCTTGTTAAATAACCCCTCTGATAGCTTACCATGAGCAAAAAGAAAAAATCAGACTTCATTGACTTCAGCGGCCTGCTCGCCGACTATCGCGAAAAATGGTGGTGGTTTGCCATCTCCGTGGTGGTGTGTTTGGCCCTCGGTTTGATCTACTCAAAAATGGTGCACCCCTCCTATGAGGTGCGTGCCAACATTATGCTCGTGAGCGACGACGCCACCACCTCCATGGCCGCCGGCCTCACCGACATGACCTCGCTTTTGGGTGGCGGCAACGCCAACACCGAAGACGAATCCGTGATTCTACAGTCCCACACCGTGCTGCGCGACGTGGCTCGTCGCCTCAACCTCAACCGCACCCACAAGGTGAAGGTGATGCCGCTGGTGTGGGAGTTCCACTATCAAGACTATCCCGTTGAAGTGACCCCCGACGTCACCATCAACCTCGACACTCTGCGCTCCACTCTGCTCTTCCGCGTGAAAGTCCACGCCGACCAAACCGCCGACGTCAGCGTCAAGGCCAAGGGCGAGAAAATTGCCAAGGCCAACGGCGTGAAGCTCCCCGGCGTGGTCACCACCCCCTATGGCGACTTCCACGTGAGCCTCACCCCCTACTACGAAAAGGGCACTTCGGTCACCTCGCGCGTGCAGGTGAGCGGCTACGACGACGCTGCCGAAGATCTCTCCGACCTCGTGTCCTGCGGCCGTGTGTCCAAGCAGTCGGCCATCATCACCATGCAGATGCTCACCCCCGATGAGCAATATGCCCGCGACGTGCTCGACACCATGATTGACGTCTACAACCTCCGCGGTCTCGACATCGCCAAAGCCCAAAACGGCCGCACCGGCGAATTCCTGGCCGGCCGCCTCGACGAGCTCTACAAAGACATCCTGTCCATTGAAGACGAAGTGACGCAGTTCAAGCAGCGCCAGGGCGTGACCGACGTCACCGCCGACGCTCAATATCGCTTCGAGCGCTTGGGCAAATCCGAAGAAGCCTACGTCAAAGAGCAAATCACCCTCGACCTCTACGTGGCCACCCAAGGGATGGTCAAAGCCTCTGCCAACGACAATTCGCTGATTCCACAACAGGGCTCCCCGGCCGTGCAAGCGATGATTGGCCAATATAACAACGCCGCCCTGCAGCGCGTGCGCCTGGCCGAAACCGCTCGCCCCGACAACGTGGCTCTGCAGCAACTCGACGCTCAGCTCGAAGCCTTCCGTCGCAACATCCTCACCACCCTCGACCGCGAAGTGCAAGCCCAGCGCGAACTCGTGCGACAATATCGCGAGCAATACGACATCTCCAACAGCGACCTCACCTCGCTCCCCTCGCAGGCCCAAGGCCTCACCGACTACTTCCGTCGCCGCAAAATCAAAGAAGAAACCTATCTCTACCTCACCAAAAAACAGGAAGAGACCAGCATACTCATGGCCAACGCTCAGCCCAAGGCCGAAATCATCGACGCCGCCTATTCGCTGAACGAAGACCTCTCAATCAGCAAAAAGATGATTCTGGCCATTGCCCTGCTCTTCGGCCTGTTGATTCCGCCGGTGCTGATCTACCTGCACAAGCTGCTGCGCACCAAGTTTGCCACGGCCGAAGAGGTGCAAGAGGTGGTAGACGTGCCCGTGCTCGGCGAAGTGTGCATGGCCCGCGGAACAGATCCTCTGGTGGTGCGCCCCGGCGGCTCCGGCTCCGTGGCCGAGCTCTTCCGCCTGATTCGCGTCAACCTGCAATTCGTGCTTGGCAACTCTGCCGACAAGGTGATTCTGCTCACCTCCACCAAATCCGGCGAGGGCAAGAGCTTTGTGGCCATCAACATGGCCGCATCGATGGCCCTTATTGGCAAGCGCACCCTGCTCATAGGCATGGATATCCGCAAACCGCGTCTGGCCGAATATCTCAAAATCTCGCCCGCCCACGGCCTCACGGAATATCTCGCCTCGTCGGGCAACATGGACCTCGACAGCATCATCACCCACAACGTTGGGGTGAAAGGCCTCGACGTCATTGCCGCCGGCCCCATCCCGCCCAACCCCTCGGAGATGCTCTCCTCGCCCGAAGTTGACGACCTCTTCAAAGACCTGCGCAACCTCTACGACTTCATCATCATCGACTCCGCCCCCGTGGGCATGGTCAGCGACTCGTTCCTGCTCACTCGCATCAGCAACGCCACCGTCTACGTGACCCGCGCCAACTATAGCCACATCTCCGACCTGCGCTTCGTGCAGCAGCTCTACGACGACAATCGCCTGCCGCGCATCTCCCTGGTGGTGAACGGCACTCAGACTCGCTCCGGCTATGGCTACGGCTACGGCGAAAATCAGAAATAAACCACCCACTCCTTCCCGCATCTGCCTATGATACCTAAAACCATACACTATTGCTGGCTGAGCGACGATCCGCTTCCGGCTAAAATTCAATGGTGTGTAGACTCATGGAGCAAACACTGTCCCGACTACGAGATTGTGTTGTGGGACTTCAAACGCCTTGGTCAAAACTGCCCGCAGTGGGTGACCGAGGCGTTTGCCGCGCGCAAATATGCCTTTGCCGCCGACTGGGTTCGCGCCTATGCGCTCTACAATTTTGGCGGCATCTATCTCGACTCCGACGTGGAGCTTCTGCGCTCGTTTGACCACCTGCTCCACCTCCCCTACATGCTCGGCCACGAGTCGGAGAGCGACACCGTGGAGGCCGCTGTGATGGGCGCCGAAAAGGGCCATCCCTTCTTTGCCGCGCTGCTCGACTACTATCGCGACCGCCACTTCTTGCAAGCCGACGGTTCGCTCGACACCCTGCCGCTGCCGCGCATCATCAACGCCATCTGCCAAGGCCGTTTCCAATTTCGCGACATCCAATCCGAAGCGGAGTTTGTGGATGAAGAGGGCGTGCTCAACGTCTTGCCGCAAGACTATTTCAGCCCCATCTCGCTGCAAACCATGCGCAAGACCATCACCGCTCGCACCGTGAGCGTGCACCACTTTGCCGGCGCGTGGAAGCCTCGCGGCTACCGCCTGCGCAAGGCCCTGCAGCGCCTCATCGGCCCGTCGGCCACCATGGCCATCATTCGCATTAAAGATATAATCCTGCGCCGCAAAAAGGCGTAACCCCATAGCCCACCTCCGCAGCCTTGACCAATCACTTAGAAACATCAGCCACCGCCTACACCTTCACGGCGCCTCGCGCCGAGTGGGGCAAAGCCATCATCTTCTTCTTGGCTTTTGCTTTGCTGGGGCTGTCGTTCTATCCGGCTCTGCTGCTGGTGGTGGTGATTTTGATGCAACGTTGGAGCTCCAATCGCTACGATTTCATCGTGGAGCTCACCCTCTTCATAGGCGGCTTCGGCTTCATGCACCCCAACGTCTTGCCGGTGAAGATGGCCGACGTGGGTTTGGCGCTCGGCGTGGTGAGCATATTCATCTGCCGCAAAAGTCCGATGGCCAAGAAGTTGCTCCGACTGATGCTGCTCTACGTGGCTCTGGTGGTGATGATTGCATCCACCTCCGATGAGCCGATGCGGGTGCAGTTCATCATGATGCGCAACTATTTCTACGTGTTCTACTTCTTTGTGCCCTTTGCCGTCTTTGCCAATCAGCCTTTCAGCTTCGACAAACTCCTGCACAGCATCACGGTGCACACCCTGGTGATTTGCGGCCTCTATGCCGCCGACACCTACCTGCTGAACGCACTCTGCCTCGTCCCAGCCGCCGGCCACTATCTCGACCCAAATTTCGGCACCACCTACTACTCCTCCGTGCATCGCATCATAGGCACCTTCAACCCGCTGAGCCTCCGCTGGCCGCGCCACTACCCCTACGGCGTCTATTGGCTGCTCTGGCTCATCATCCCCATCCGCTCCAAGCAGGTGCGCTTCAGCCCCGGCCAGTGGCTGCTGATAGCCCTGGCGGTGCTCTCCACGCGCACGGCCACGTTTATGTTCGGCTTGGTGGCCTGCTACGTGTGCTTCTCCGGCAACCTCAAGCGAGTGCTCCGCTATGCCGGCATCGCCTTGGTGGTCTTGACCGGCGTCTACTTTGCCGACCGCGCCACCGGCGGCTACGTCCGTTTGGCCTCCACCGTTGACCAATTCTTCTCGCTGAATCAGGCCATGGACGACGAAGACGTGGCCGAATTTGCCTCGGGCCGCATGGCGCAGATTCTCCCCAAATGGGAACTGCTCACCGACCTCAATCGCCAATGGCTTGGCTTCGGTTTTCTCCACCCCGAGCTCACCACCAACCCGAAATATCAAATCGCCAACGAATACTACATAGACGTGGCCAAATCCGACGAGGTGGCCACAGCCGTGGAGGAGACCCACGTGCAGACGATTCTCGACATCGGCTTTCTCGGTCTGATTCTCCAAGCGGCCATATTCATCGCCTTCTATTACGCCCTGCGACGCCACCGCCACGCGCGCTATTATCTCTGTATGCTCATAGGCTTCAGCCTCTTTGGCTTCGGCGGTTTCGCGGGACTGATCACGCGCGAAAGTCTGACGATGATAGGCCTGGCCATGGCCGCAATTGTGCTCGCCGAAGACAAGGCCGAGCAACGAACCGCCCTCGAAGACACGACTCCCGAATATTTACCTATTGCAAACCATAGCGCTAATACACAAAATTTCATACCATGAGCGATGATGAAATCTTCCACAAAGTCTTGACAGTGGGCCCGTCGAGCAAAGTGAAGGGCGGCATGACCGCCGTGCTCGACTCCTTCCGCGAATACGTGCCCGGCTTCCGCCACCTGCCCAGCAACTCCTCGCGCGGCACTCTGATGGGCATCTTCGTGACCCTCTGGACCATCCTGCGCCTGCCCGTTGAGCGTATGCGCGGCCGCACCATCCTCCACGTCCACTCCGCCTCGGGCAAGAGCTTCGTGCGCAAATCAATCATTATGCGAGTGGGCCGCCTCTGCGGCTACCGCATCATCTTCCACTGCCACGGCGGCGCCTCCAAAGAGTATTTTCGCCGCATCGGCATCCCCAAGGCCAAACGAGTGCTCTCGATGGCCTCCACCATTGTGGTGCTCTCCAAGTCGTGGCAACGCTATTTTCAGAGCACCTTCGGCTTCCGCAACGTGCGCATCCTCAACAACCCCGTGGCCATCCCCTCTCAGGTGGTGATGCCCTCGGAGGATTCGCCCCTGCGCCTGCTCTATCTGGGCCTCATCTCCGACGCCAAAGGCGTCTTCGACCTGCTCGACGTGATTGACCGCAACCAGCGCCGCTGGCGCGGACGCGTGGAGCTCTGCATCGGCGGCAACGGCGAAATCGACCGCCTGATGGAGCAAATCAACGCCCAGGGCACCGGCGACATGATTCAATATGCCGGGTGGCTCGCCGACGAAGACAAGGAGGCCGCGTTTGCCAACTCCCACGTGCTGATTCTGCCGTCGTATAACGAAGGCCTGCCCGTGTCGATTCTTGAGGCCATGGCTCGCGGAAAGGCCGTCATTGCCACCACCGTGGGCGGCGTCCCCGAAGTGATCACCACCCATGAAAACGGCTTCCTCTTCACCCCCGGCGACAAGCGCGCCATCGAACACTGCATCGACTGCTACCTGCTCAACCCCGACCTGGTGCGCCGCCACGGTCAGCGCTCTCGCGAGCGCATCCACGACTTCGACGTGCAAAACGTGATTCGCCAACTTCTCCACATCTATCGCTCGCTGGCCATCCGCAAATAATTTCTCCGCGCTCCGAGGCAATATTACGCCCACGTGTAGCGTTATCTGTGTGTAAACTGAAAGAACACCATGCAATCAATACCTAACCGGCTATGCCGATGGTTAGTGAACCGACGCATCATCTCCCAGCGGCAGATTTGCGTCTGGCGTTACGCGCTGAAATTCCACAGATTTCCGCGTGTGAATAATCCTGTAGACCTTAACGAAAAAATTCTGTGGCTCGAATTCAACACCGACATCTCGCAATGGGCCGAACTGGCCGACAAATATCGCGTGCGCCAATTTGTGGAGCAACGCGGCTGCGCCGACATCCTCATACCGCTGCAAGCACTCTACGATTCGCCCGACCAAGTGGACTTCGCGGCGCTGCGTGCCCCCTACGTGATGAAGACCAACAATGGCTGCGGATCGGTGTTGCTGGTCCACGACGCCCCCACGCCCGAGCAGCAACAGCAATATCGCGCGCAACTCACTCGCTGGTTTAACGAGCCCTTTGGCTACATCTCCGGCGAGAAACACTATTCCGCCATTCAACCGAAAATCTTGGTGGAGGATATGCTCCCGTGGGACAAAACGAAATCAGAGAGCATCGTCGACTACAAATTCTTCTGCTTCAACGGCCGCGCCGAGGTGTGTCTCACCTGCTCCGATCGCTCGATTGCCGGCCACAACGTGACGCTCAACTTCTTTGAGCTCCCCGGCTGGAAGATGCGCAAAGATTGGCTCCATCCGTCGTTTCAAAATCCGCTGCAGCCCGAGCGCCCCGAGCGCCTCGACGAGATGATTCAATATGCCGAGCGTCTGGCTCAGGGCTTCCCCTTGGTGCGCGTGGACCTCTACCTCACCGCCGACGGCCAAATCCGCTTTGGCGAAATGACCTTCACCAGCAACGGCGGCCGCATGCGCTACCTCTCCGACGCCGCCCTCCTCGAACTCGGCTCCCGCGTCTCCCTCTAAAAACCGTAGGGCTGCGAAAACAGTCCGTCGGCAGTGACCACCGACTGAAATATGTCGGAGTGGGCGTTGCGTGTCAATCCGTAGGGCGAAATCAGCGTCAGGTGGATGGCCTTAGTGGTGGCCGTCTCTTGGATGAAACGTTCGCGACGCACGAGTATGCGCGTGGCTTCGGCCTCGCTGAGGGTGTAGCTGCCGGCTGTGGTGTATTTGATTTCGCAGAGGTTGATGGTTTGGTCGCTGCGGTCGAGCAGCAGGTCAATCTGCGCCCCGGGTCGGTCGGCCGTTTGACGCACAATCCAGGAGTATTCGTTGGTGGTGACGCCGCCGATGCTCAGCGCGCATTTTATCTCCGGAATATGGGCCAGGCAGACGCGTTCAAAGGCCAAACCCGACCATGATGCATACATGCTGCTCCCCACGTTTTTCGACCAGAAGTTGGGGTCGCGGCGGCGATTTTCCGCTATCATGGTGAAGTGGAAGAGCGTGTAGAAGTCAACGAGCTGATAGATGCACTCTTTGGTGTTTTTGTCGGGTTGGTTATATCGGCGGATAAATGCGCAGTGTTCCAAGTCTTTGAGCACTGTG
This sequence comes from uncultured Bacteroides sp., assembly GCA_964549975.1. GTDB lineage: Bacteria > Bacteroidota > Bacteroidia > Bacteroidales > Muribaculaceae > UBA3263. Next base: position 9,867 of record CAZJWM010000047.1, read on the forward strand.
GAGAGTTTGCCGCCGTCGGCCACTTGGCTTTCGGCCACAATCTCGCTGCGCGTCAGCCCCATGCGACGTTTGCCCAGCGCATTGATCACGGCTATATATGCCTCGGGCTTGCGGAATAGCGAGCGATAGAGCGCGTCGAATTCGTCGCTCAGTGGCCCGTTTTCGTTGAAGAAGATGTTGTCGATGTTTTGCGGCAGGCTCAGCTCCTTGTTGAGCAGCGACCAATAGAACGGCACACCGCCCATCACCATGTAGCACTCCAGAATCTGCCGACGTTGCATGGCCAGACGGCGACTCTTGGCGTAGAGCTCACACTCGCGCAGGGTGAACTGCTTGAGGTTGATGATGTGGTTCAGGCGATTGTGCAGGCCGCCGTGGTTGTGCACAATCTTGTCGACAATCCACGACGTGGCCGACCCGCACACAATCAGCAACACATCCTTGCGCGCCGATGCATAGGCGTTCCAGAAGTGTTCCAGCGCGGGGATGAACTGCGCCGACTGAGTGTCCATCCAGGGCAGCTCGTCGATGAAAATCACCTTGCGGCGGGCGCGTGAACGGCGTATCAGGTCGTCGAGAAGCGAGAAGGCGTCAAACCAGTTGCTTGGCGCCGTGTCTACCTTCAGGCCATGCTTCACCAGCGACTTGCGCCACTCTTCGAGCTGCGCTTTGCGCGGTGCATTGGCTATGCCGGAGTGTTGAAACGTGAATTTGTAGTTGAACGCTTCGCGCACAAGAAAGGTCTTGCCCACGCGCCGACGGCCGTAGACCACCACAAACTGTGAGTATTCATCGTCGTAGGCGCTGCGCAGGATCTGCAGTTCCTTTTCTCTACCTATAATCATAAATCGTCGAGGGGTTGAGTTGGGTTTGTTTTCGTGTTGCAAATATACAAAAACTCTGCGGAATGTGCCAAAAAAATGGAGATTCCGCAGAGTTTCCTTTTAATAACTATGAATATAAACAACATCCTATCAAGAGGATAGGCGTATTTTTGAACTTTGCGAACTTGCGATTTTAACATTTGTTTTTCGCGAGTTCGCCGTAGGTCATGGCGTGGGTGATTTGTCCGACGATTGGGCTTCGGCGGAGATTTCGCCGGAGAGTTTGTAGATTTGCGCCACGTTGGTGACGATGGCCGAGGAGAAGCGTTGGAGATACTCTTTTTTGTCGCCGGTGTCGGTGTTGTCCACGAGCATCTGGGCGTTGTTTGCCACGGTGAGCAGTTCGGGCACTATGGCGCTGTTGAGTCGGTTCACCACGTTGCGGCTCTGGCTGAGCGCTTGGCGCGTGGCTTGTAGATCAAAGTTGGCTGAGTCGAGTTGTCGGCGCAGGTCGTGGTTGTCGGTGCGCAGCGCTTTCAGGTAGGTGCGGTGGCGCTTGTTGCGATTGCTGGCGCGGCGATACACATAGTAGATTAGCAGGGCAGCGATTAGCAACACTGCGGCGCTCACCGCCAGGGCTATCACTTCGCGTTGGCGGCGCTCCAAGTCGGCCTTGCCCGAGTCGATGGCTTGGGCCATGCGTTCGTCGTTGTAGCGCTGCATGTCGTAGATAATCTCCAGTTCGCGCGAGCTCTCTTCGGTGCGCTGAGCGCGTTGCTCTTCGAGCAGGTCGGCATAGTGTTCGGAGGCGTAGCTCAGTGTGGCCTCGTCGCCGATGGCGCGCGCGGCCTTGCGCATCTGTTCGTAGGCGAAGATGCGTCGGCTCAGCGAGTGCCCCGGGTCGGTGGCCACTTCGTTGAGCAGCGGGATGGCGGCCTGATAGTTGTGGAGGGCCATTTGATAGTAGGCGCGCAGGCGCAGTTCGCGGTGCGGAAAACTGATTTTCAGCGACGGGTCGTTGGTCATCAGTCGGAGATATTGCTTATGGTAGGCGGCCACGGCGCTGTCGGAGAGCGCCTCGTAGTTGGTGATCAGTCGGCAGAGGGCCTGAAAGTGCACGTCGTTGGCGTTCTTGTAGATGCGGCCGTGTTCGGCATAATAGCGGTCGGTTTCGGCAATGAGTTCCAGCAGTTGGCGGTCGGCTTTCACGGCCTTGGCGTGCTGTTGGTTGATGGTGTAGTGGCGTGCCACCATCTCCCAGAATGAGTTGAGCAGGCGGTTGCGGCTCGATGGGGGCAGGAGTTTGATTTTCTCGTCGAGCAGATTGGTGTATTTTTCGAGCAGTTCGCCGCCGCTCTCATAGCTGATGTAGTCGCAGAGGATAAAGAGCACCGACACCTGCTGGAAGATGTCGACCACGTCGGCATTTTCGTGATATTCGTCTACAAGCTGGCGGAGGCTCTCCATGCGTTGCTCCGGGGTTTGGATTTCCGCTTCGTGCATCGCTTTGGTGATGCGGATTTGGGCGTAGGTGTCGCGCTGGTCGGTGGTTTTGGGCATGGCTGCCACCTCCTGGAGCAGTTGATTCAGCAGGGTGTCGTTTTGGGCGTAGGCGCGGGCCATGGTGAGATACATGTCCAGGGCCACCTCATGATTGCCGGCGCGCAGGGCCAGATTGCGAATTTCGCGGGCCACGGGGCCGCGGTCGTTCACCGAGCAGAGGTCGAGAATGTTGTAGAGGGCGGAGATGCTGTCGGTCGACGTGGTGAGCTGTGGCAAGCAGCGGCGGATGCTGTCTGTCAACTCATGGCGTCGGCTTTCATTGAGAGCGTGGGCTCGGCCGGTGCCGAGCGTGATGCATGCAAGGATAATGTATGTCAGGTATTTGCGAAACAGGTACATAGCGCAAATTTGTGGTGTCTGAGGTTACGATTCGGTGACAAAGTTACGCAAAAACTTTTACAACACCAAACAAAAATTCAACGCCGAGGTAAAAGGGACGGGGGACGAGGGACGAGGGACGATGGGGCGGTTAAGGATAACAGGCGCACGATATGTGCATGGCATGAGCGCGCCGGCGGCGCGCCGTGTGTCAGGTCGGAGACCTGTTCGGTGGAACAAAATTAGTTGGCTCAATGTTTCTATATATGTAAAAAAATTGTATTTTTGCAGTCTAAACAAGAGATAGCATGGAACTGAAAGCGAAATTTGATGTGACCTACATGGAAGAGGCTCTCGTCTTTCTTGAATCCTTGCCCGATAAGGTCAAGGACAAGATTGCCTACAATATCTCCAAGAGCCGATATTTCATGGATAAGGAATTGTTCACAAAACTCAACGATAATATATGGGAGTTAGAACCATATATCAAGGCTTTAAGTACCGTCTATTGGCATTCTGGGATAAAGATACAGGCAATCTTGTAATCGCCACCCATGGATTTGTAAAGAAGACGCAGAAGACTCCCGGCAGTGAGATTGCCCATGCCGAGGCACTGAGAAAGAACTATTACAACGAAAAGAATAAATAAGATATGGAAAAGATGAAACTATATACCCACGAAGAAATGCTCGACCGAGTTGTCGGCAAAAAAGGTACACAACGCCGTGATGCGATGGAAGCCGAATTGCAGTCTTATCTCATTGGCGAGGCTATCAAACAAGCGAGAAAGGAGAAGAATCTCACGCAGGAGCAGCTTGGCGAACTGATGGGAGTACAGAGAGCGCAGGTTTCAAGAATCGAGAGCGGACACAATCTCACAATTGGAACAATCGTAAGAGCTTTCAAGGCTATGGGGGTGCCGGCAGCGTTCTCATTTGGTGGTGTGTCGCTGTCTCTCTGCTGATACTTACCCCTGCACTACTTGCATTTTTGCCCTTTCTTTTCTCTCGCAGATTAGAATTGCCTCTTGGCGTTATTGGCACTTTGGCATTTTCATCCATAGCAGCAATTACGACAAAACGACAATAACGACAGGGGTACTATTGGAATCAGAGAGAGGATATAGACGGTAGCAAGGTAGTGGCAACGTAAACTTTTGCCGACCTTGCCACAATGAGCGCGCCGGCGGCGCTGCCAGGCCACCAACGATTATACGTATCGTTCTCTTGGCTTTTGAGCATGGCGGCGCCATCAGGTTACTCTCCGAGGCATCGCAACCGCGTGAACTGTAGTCTGATAGCCGGCGCGATGCCGAAGATTTGCACAGCGACTCGCTGAGGCCGCGACGTGAAATATCATCCATTGCGGGCAATAAATTGGGGAGCGGGTGCGTTAAGTATGCGTGATTAATCGCATAATTTGCATATTATTTGTGGCTGTGGCTTCGCTCAGCCTTCAGGCAAAGCAGCTCAACGACAAGTTGCTCAATCGCCCGTATGCCGACCTCAAGGCGTGGCATTTGGGCTTTTCCGTTGGTGTGCACGCTCAAGATTTGAGTTTGACCAATTCGGGTTACACCACCGACGGCGGCGAGACTTGGGTGGTGGAGCAGCCGAGCTATAGCCCCGGTTTCTGCGTGAACGGCCTGGTGGACTTGCGTCTGTCTACCTACTTCAACCTGCGCTTCACCCCGGGCCTCTATTTTGGCAACAAAGTGTTGCATTTTCTCGACACCAACAGCGGCACCACCGACCGCCAAAACGTCAAGTCAACCTTGGTGGTGCTCCCCGTCGACCTGAAATTTTCCGCCATGCGCTATCGCAACACTCGCCCCTATCTCACCGTGGGCGCCATGCCCACCTTCGACGTCAATAAACGCCGCTCCAGCGACCAGCTGCAGTTCAACAAGTTTGACTGCTACCTGACCATGGGCTTTGGTTGCGACTTCTATTTGCCATATTTCAAATTTCTGCCGGAGGTGAAATTTTGCCTCGGTCTGGCCGATATCTTGCGCCACAAGCGCCCCGACCTGGCCGACGACCCCGCCATGGTGAAATACACCGAGAGCGTCACTCGCGCCACCTCGCGCATGATTGTGATGACCTTCTATTTTGAATAGACCTATGACGACGATGCACCTCCGACGCCTCCTTCTGCTGCTGACATTGCTGCTCCCCACGGCCGCGCTGACGGCCATGGCTCAGACCGAACCGGCGCTGACGCAATATTTTCAGGCACCCACGTTCTACAATCCTGCAGCCGTGGGCGAGACCGACTACATACGTCTGCGCGGCGGCTCGCGCCTGCAGTGGGTGGGCATCGACGGTGCGCCAACGGATTTCATCGTCACGGCCGATTCCCCCTTCAAGTTTCTCAACCGCCGCTTCGGCGCCGGCGTGGTGCTCTTTCAGGAGAGCATCGGCCTCTACAACACCATGGACATCAGCGCCCAGTTGGCCGTGAAGCAGAAACTCTTCAAGGGTATGCTCTCCGGGGCCGTGCAAGTGGGCTATCTTTCGCAGTCGTTCAAAGGCTCCGAGGTGGTGATCCCCGATGGCGACGACTTCCACGAGAGCTCCGACGAGGGGATTCCCATGACCGACGTCACCGGCTCGGCCCTCGACCTGAGCGTGGGTCTATGGTACACCCGCTCCCGTTGGTGGGCCGGGTTGAGCTGCACCCACGTCAACGCTCCGGTGGTGAAGCTTCGCCAGGATGGTTCGGAAAGTTCCGACGAGCAAAACTATGAATTTCAGTTCACTCGCTCATTATATTTGATGGGCGGATGCAATATTCCGATTAAAAATACGTTATTTGAAGTGTTACCCTCCGTGATGGTGACCACCGACTTTGGGCGAGTGCAGGCCGACGTGACCGCTCGCTTGCGTTGGAAAAAGTTTCTCACGGCGGGTTTGGCTTATCGCACGCAAGACGCTGTGTCGCTGTTGCTCGAGGCCCAAGTGAAGGGCTTCACCCTGGGATATAGCTACGACTATGCCACCTCTGCCATCATGCGCGCCTCCTCCGGCAGCCATGAAGTGTGGGTGGGCTACAGCCTGAAGCTCGACATGGGTGAAAAGAATCGCAACCGCCACAAGAGCATCCGCGTGATGTAGCCGCACGACGACTGCCAAAATTGATAAACAATTGAAAAAGACATATATGAAACGACTCGCTTCAATCCTACTGCCCGCTGCCATTGTGGCCCTCTGCCTCAATGCATGTGCGGGAGCCGCCTCGGGTTCCGAAGGCGGCGAAGTGACAGGTGTGGGCTCCACATCCTGGGCCGAACCCACGCCCTACGGCATGGTGCTCGTTGACCGCGGAAGCATCCGCATGGGCCCGAGCAAGGCCGACACTCTGCGCGGCATCGCTGCCGACTCGCGCGGTGTGTCGATTGAGAGCTTCTGGATGGACGAAACCGAGGTGACCAACTCCAAATACAAACAGTTTGTAAACT